>DATEJV010000085.1:0-3208 GCA_035277745.1 Gammaproteobacteria bacterium
CGTTCCTGCAAAGGCGCAGCACACCAGCATCGCGCCGGCCGCGCACAGTTTGCTGACTTTGTCCCTGCTCACGTGCTTCTGGAATTCAGGATAACGCACAGCCATTCTGAACGTGCACGCGGCCGCAAGTTCACGGCTGAATGGGTGCGTAGTGCAGGCCCTGGATGTAACTGGCCACTGCCTGCATCTGTGCGGGCGTCAAGCGGGCGGCGATGGTGCCCATCATCGTGGATTTACGGCTGCCGTTGGCAAAGGCTTGCAGTTGGCTCACTACATATTCGGCATGCTGCCCGGACAGCGCCGGAATCAACATCGGGCCGTTGCCGGCGCCGTCCGGACCGTGGCAGGCGAGGCAGGCCGGCACTCCGGATGCGGCGTCACCGCCGCGGTAAACCGCTTCGCCGGCTTTCACCAGGCTCGGGTCGGCCTCACCGGGTTTCACGGTCTGGCTGGAAAACCAGGCGGCCAGGTCTTCCATGTCCTGCGTGCTCAACGGCGCAGCCATGGGCTGCATGATGGCGTTTTTGCGATCGCCCGACTTGAAGCGCTGCAGTTCGCGCACGATGTAGTCGGCATTCTGGCCGGCAAGCTTGGGGAATTGCGGGCTCACGCTGTTGCCGTCGGCGCCGTGGCAGGCAGTGCAGGTGGCGGACTTGGCCTGACCTGCGGCCGCGTTTCCGGCGGCCGCGCTTTGATCGCTGGCGGCACCGGCATTGGCGGTCGCCGCTACCACGGCCGCGGCGGCCAACATCCATACCATTTTGTTCATGCGCGAGGCTCCTGACAGCAAAACAGCGGACGGCACGCAGGCCAAGGTAGCCCTGCGAGCCGGGAGTCCGCGTGCAGTGCGCCGCAAGGAAGGCGCGATTCTACACCAAGCCCGGAAATCGGCTCCATGCGCGAGCGTCGCGAGCCCAGGCACGCAGCGGAAAAACGCGGGCAAAAGAAACCCCGGTGCCAAAGGGGTAAAACACCGGGGTTAAACGCTTCACCCGGCTTGGGGAGACCGGATGGCTTTTCCCGCTCAGGGAGGTGAGCAGGAGTGAGCACCATTGCGGCGCTCAGGAGATTGGAGCCGAGCGACCCGGTAAAGTTCCGCTGGGCGCGCGAAAATACCGTCAGCGGGTAAGTTCCTGAATTCCTGCTGTATTTTTCGGGCGGCGTAACGGGCATCCGCGCCTCAGTGGGCTTCATCCCAGTTCGCACCCGCGCCTATGTCCACTACCAGGGGCACCCTGAGTTCGGCCGCGCCGCTCATGAGGTGCGGCACCCCGCGTTGCACGGCGTCGAGCGCGGATTCTTGTACTTCGAAGACCAATTCGTCGTGCACCTGCATGATCATCTTTGCCGGTACGCGCTGCTCGCCCAGCCAGCGGTGTACCGCGATCATGGCGCGTTTGATGATGTCGGCGGCGGTGCCCTGCATGGGCGCATTGATGGCGCTGCGTTCGGCATACTGACGCCGCTGCGGATTCTTGGCGCGGATGTCCGGCAGGTAAAGACGCCGGCCAAACACGGTTTCCACGTAGCCTTGCTCGCGCGCCAGTGCGCGCGTCTTGTCCATGAACTGCTTCACGCCGGGGTAGCGTGCAAAGTACAGGTCCACGTAATCCTGGGCCGCACTGCGTTCGATGCCGAGCTGTTTGGCCAGGCCGAAGGCGGACATGCCGTAGATCAGTCCGAAATTGATGGCCTTGGCGGCGCGGCGGCGCTCGTCGCTGACCTCTTCCGGTTTCAGCCCGAAGACCTCGGCGGCGGTAGCACGGTGGATGTCCATGCCCTTCTCGAACGCGGCCATGAGGCCGGCATCGCCCGAGAGGTGCGCCATGATGCGCAGTTCGATCTGCGAATAATCGGCGGACACGATGCGGCTTCCGGGCGGCGCGATGAACGCCTGACGGATGCGCCGGCCCTCGGCGGTGCGCACCGGGATGTTCTGCAGATTCGGATCCATGGAGGACAGGCGCCCGGTGGCCGCGACCGCCTGGTGATAGCTGGTGTGTACGCGCCCGGTGCCGGGATCCACCTGCGCCGGCAGCTTGTCGGTGTACGTGGACTTGAGCTTGCTCAGCGCGCGGTAATCGACAATCACTTTCGGCAGCTCGTAGCCGGCCGCCAGTTCCTCGAGCACGTCCTCGGCCGTGGACGGCTGGCCGCCCGGCGTTTTGCGCGCCACCGGCAACTGCATTTTTTCGAACAGCACGCTCTGCAACTGCTTGGGCGAGTCCAGATTGAATGGCTGGCCGGCCAGTTCATGGGCGCGCAGTTCCAGTTTGCGCAGGCTGGCGGTGATTTCGCCGCTCTGTTGCCTGAGCATGGCGGTGTCCAGTAGCACGCCGTGGTTTTCCATGGCCAGCAGCACCGGCACCAGCGGCATCTCGATGTCCTCGAACACGCGCTTGAGCGCGGGCACGGCGCGCAGCCGCGGCCAGAGCGTCGCGTGCAGGCGCAGCGTCACGTCCGCGTCCTCGGCGCTGTAACGCGTGGCTTCCGCGATGCCGACCTGCTCGAAGCCGATCTGCTTCGCGCCCTTGCCGGCCACGTCTTCGTAGTGGATGGTCTTGTAGTTCAGGTACTTTTCCGCGAGCGCATCCATGTTGTGCTGGCTCGCCACGCTGTCGAGCACATACGATTCCAGCATCGAGTCGAACTTGATTCCGGCCAGCGCGATGCCGTGATTCGCGAGCACGTGGGCGTCGTACTTGATGTGGTGGCCGAGCTTGGCGTGCGCGGCGCTTTCCAGCAGCGGCTTGAGACGCTGCAGGGTGCGCTCGCGATCGAGTTGCGGCGGCGCGTCCGCATAGCGGTGAGCGAGCGGCAGGTAGGCGGCCTCGCCGCTTTTGACCGCGAACGACAGGCCGACGATGCGCGCCTGCATGTAATCGAGGCTGGTGGTCTCGGTGTCGAGAGCGAAAAGCTCCGCGGTTTCGAGACGCTTGATCCATTTGTCGAGTGTGGCCTCGTCGAGGATCGCCTCGTAACTCGCTGAGGAAGGTGCCGGGTGCTGCGTGCTGGGTGCTGCGTTGGAGGAGATCGCAGACGCTGGTGTGGTTTCTTTGGGTTGTGTGCCATCGAGTTCGCGCAACCAGGTCTTGAATTCGAGGCTCGTGTACAGCTTGCGCAACTCGGCGGCGTCGGGCGTGCGCATCGTGAGATCGGCCAATGTCACCGGAAGTTCCACGTCACAGCGGATCACCGCCAGTTGGCG
>DATEJV010000086.1:0-22533 GCA_035277745.1 Gammaproteobacteria bacterium
GCCAGAACTGTTGCATGGCGGTGAACAAATGGGTGCGCGCCACGGGGCCGGAAATGCCGTGCGTCTTGTTGGGATAAATCAGCAGCTGATAGGGCTTGTTGGCGCCGATCAATGCCTGGATGAACTGCAGGGTGTTCTGCCAGTGCACGTTGTCGTCACCGGTGCCGGCCACCAGCAGCAGCGGATCAGCGAGATTTCCGGCCGCGGTCACGTCCGAGCTTTCGGCATAGCCCGCGGGATTTTCCTGCGGCGTACCCATGTAGCGCTCGGTGTAGATCGAGTCGTAATCCTGCCATTGGGTCACGGGCGCCACCGCGATGCCGGCACGCCACACGCCGGGCGCGTGAGTCAGCGCGTAGGCAGTCATGTAGCCGCCGAAGCTCCAGCCCCAGATGCCGATGCGCGCGGCATCCACCCACGCCTGCCGCTTCAGCCAGTTGACCGCAGCCAACTGGTCGGCGAGCGCCAACTTGCCCAGGCGCAGTTTCACCAGCGCCTGATCACGGTGGCTGAAATAGGTGGCCGCGCGATTGTCGGTGGCGAACAGCACGAACCCCTGCCGGGCCAGCAACTGGTCGAACAGGAAATTGGTCCCGCCCCAGGCGTCGCGCACGATCGGCCCGGCGTCCGGCCCGCCGTACTGATACATGATTACCGGATATTTCTTGGTCGCGTCGAAATCCGGCGGCAACGTGAGGCGCGCGTATATCGGCGTACGCCCGTCGGCGGCCGTGATCGTAAAGAAACGCGGCCGCTGAAAACGATAACCCAGCGGCGCGGATGGCTGAATCACGGTGCGTCTCGCGTTGCCCATGTCAACCAGCGTCCACGACGGCGGAGTCACGACATTGGAATAGGTATCGAGATAGGCGCGCGCCTGCGGCGCCATGTCAATCGCGTGGGTTCCGGGCTCGGTGGTCACGGCGCGCGGTGCACCGCCACGCAGCGACACGCGATACAGCTCCGTATTCAGCGGCCCGTGGGCGTAACGCGTGAAATACAGGTCGCCGCGCGCCTCGTCCACGCCCTCGAGCCCGAGCACGTTGTAATCGCCGGGCGTCAGCAGGCGCGCCTGACGGCCGTCGTCGCTGTACAGGTACAGGTGCCGCCAACCGTCCTGCTGGCTGCTCCATATGAAGCCGCCACTCTTGAGGAAATGCGGAGCGTCGCGTACGTCAATCCAATCGGGATCCGTCTGGGTCACCAGCACCCGCGTCTGTCCCGATTGGGGATCGGCGGTCAGGAGTTGCAACCTGGTCTGGTCGCGGTTCAGCACTTCGCCGTACACCCGGTCACTCCGCGGCAGCCAGCCGAAGCGTGCCAAGTAAGTATCCGGCGTGCCCGCCATGGCCATCCATTGGGTGTTGCCGGTGGCGACGTCCCGCACTCCCAGGCGCACGATGGGATTGGGCGCGCCCGCCAGCGGATACTTTTGCTGATAGACGCTGGGCTGCTGTTCGAGGTAGTTGATCAGCGGAAAGCTGTGTACCGGACGCTCGTCGGACTGCAGAAAGGCGATGTAGCGGCTGTCCGGCGACCAGGTGTAAGCCGAGCGCAGATCCAGCTCCTCGGTATAAACCCAATTGAGCTCGCCATTCAGCACCTCGGCCTGGTGCGGCGCGACGCTATGCACCGGACCTCCCTGTACGGAAACGTAACGCACGTCGCCGTCCGTCACATAGCTTACCCACTGCTCGTCGGGCGACATCTGGGGATTGCGCTTGGCGCCCGGCGCATGCGTAATCTGGGTCGTTTGACGGGTCGCCAGGTTGTAAAGATGAATCTGGTCGTTGCTGAGATAGAAGATCGCATCGGCTTTCGGTGACCAGTGATAGGCGGCCACGCCGTAGCGGGTGATGCGCTCCTGCTCCCTCTGGTTCTTGATATTGGAGGGCGGCGCCGCGGCGCTGGCAAGCTGTGCGGCCGACAGCAACAGCGAACGCTTGCCGCTGGCTACATCCACGATGTACAGATCGGCCAGACCGTCGGTACCGCTGCGCAGCAGATAGGTCAGAGCGCGGCCGTCGGGACTCCATTCAATCTGTTCGGGGTGGTAACCGGTCAATCCCGGCTCGGCAAAGATCTGTGCAATCGTGTAACCCGGTACAGGCGTCGCCGGCTCCGCAGCGCACACCGTAAATGCAGCGCAGGCCAGCAACACACTGCCCGTCAGGCGCGCGAACGTTTTCATGGATTGCACTCTGGCATGCGGTAATACGGCGGCGGCTTCATTTATAGACGGGCATTTGTCGTCAACCCCCTCCTCCAAACGCGTGCCGCCGGTCAACGCGGCGGCGGAGAATGAGTGTTGGCGCCGGCCCCGTTGCCCGGCGGGGTGAATTTAACCGTCACGGTGACGTGCTGCTCGGCGGGATCTTTCTGCTCCTGCAGCGGCTCGAAATACCACTGACGCACGGCCGCGAGCGCGGTGGCGTCAAATACCCCCGGGGGCGCGGCGCTCACGACTTTTGGATCCTGCACGCGACCGCGTGCATCCACATCGAAGCTCAGCGTCACACTCCCGGCCAGATGCTGATCCAGAAGCTTGGCGGGATATACCGGATCCATGCGGAAAATCCGCCAATGACCAAAGTCCACAATTTCACAGCTGCTGTCGGGTTTGTACATCAGCGGCTGATTGCGGCAGAAAAATCGCGTGCGCGCCTGGGCGGCGTCCGGACCGAAGAACAACGGATACATGAACTCGCCGGCCACCGCCTCAGTCCCGTGCATCGCCGGCTTGAAACGCCATTGGCCCAGCGCGGCGAGCACCGCCGCAGTGTCCGCGGGTGACAACAACGTGAAGATGGCATGCGCATGCTGCACGCTTCCGTCCGGGGATACGCTAAAGCGCGCCAGAACCTGCTGATCCGCGGGGTCGCTCTGCAGGGCCTGCATCTGCGGCGTCAACGGTTCGGTGGTCGGCGTGCCGATCAAAACGGGCGGAGGGGGCGATGCCAGCGGCAGTGTGGGGGGCTTGGGAGGTGAAGGCGTCGCACAGCCGGCAACGGCAAGCACCCCGAGCAGACACACCCAGACTTTAGACATGGTTATCTGACCCGCAAATCGGCTGAAAATCGCAGAAAGGACTGGAGGTCTTATACCTTAACACGCAGGCGGCGCTCGCCCAAATACGGCCCTTTCAGTTCGCGGCTTGTAGCTTATAATACTGTTTGCATATACAGTAATCAGATATGCCCGTTTCACCTCGAATTCCCATCAAAGGCCGCGGCGCGGTTTCCAATCCGGAAGGCCGATTTGAAACCCGTGGACGTGAAAACTTCGACGACGGCTGGGATATCGAAGAGCCGCCGTTGCCGGCGCTGGAAACCGTGGTTACGCTCGAGACGGCGCGCTCCATCATCAGCCGCAACCAGTCGCCGGACATTCCCTTCGCGCAATCCATCAACCCGTATCGCGGCTGCGAGCATGGGTGTATTTATTGTTTTGCCCGTCCGACACACGCGTATGTGAATCTTTCGCCCGGCCTGGATTTCGAAACCCGGCTGTTCTACAAGCAGAACGCGGCCGAGCTGCTGGAAAACGAACTGCGCAAGCCGGGTTATCGGCCTACGCCCATTACGCTCGGTGCCAACACCGACCCCTACCAGCCCATCGAGCGCAAGCTCAAAGTGACGCGCTCGATTCTGGAAGTATTGCAGCAGTTTCACCATCCGGTGAGCATCATCACCAAGAGCACGCTGGTGACGCGCGACCTCGACATACTCACCGACATGGCGCAACGGGATCTGGCTAATGTCATGGTGAGCATCACGACGCTCGACGAAAATCTGAAACGCAGTCTGGAACCGCGCGCGGCCGGCCCCGGGGCGCGCTTACGCTGTGTCCACGCACTTGCGCTCGCGGGCGTGCCGGTGGGCGTGTTGAACGCGCCGATTATCCCGGTGGTGAACGACCACGAAATCGAGCACATTTTGGAGTTGGCCGCGGAAGCCGGAGCCTGCGGCGCGGGTTATGTGCTCTTGCGGCTGCCGTATGAAGTGAAAGATCTGTTCCGAGAATGGCTGCATGCACACCTGCCGGAGCGCGCCGCCCACGTCATGAGCATCATCCGCCAGACGCGTGGCGGCCAAGATTACCAGGCGGAATTCGGCACGCGCATGCGCGGCACCGGTGAATACGCCGAGCTCATCGCCCGGCGTTTTGCGCTGGCCTGCAAAAAATTCCGGTTGGAAAACCCACGCCGCATGCACCTGAGTTGTGCGCACTTTCGGCCCGCGCCGGGCGGCCCGCAATTGAATCTGGAACTCTAGACCGAAGGCTAGTGCACGGCGTCGTGATGCTTGTTCCCGGTCTCGGCCTTGAGTGCCTCGATCTCGCGCGCCACCATCTTGGAATCCAGCAGATTGATCTCCACCAAACGCTTGAGATGCGCGAAGCTTTCCGCATCGCGCGCCTCCCAGGTACAGCCGATGTGACCGCTATACACATGTACCACCAGCGCATCCAGTTCCAATTTGATGAGATCCGCGAGGCGCCACTCCACCCGCAACCGGTCGCCATCGACCGGCTGCCAGCCGGCCGGGCAGCGCGCCAAAAAACCGCGGAACGACATGTCCAGCATTTCACACTCCTGCACCATATCGCCCAGGCGGACGCGGATGACCGAGGAGAAACGGAAGCGTTGGAAACGGCGCCGTTCGTGGCTTGGCTTGACCGACATGAGGATTTCCCGGGTGAGACGACCCGCATAGTATAGTCAGCTGCACCCGGCTGTGGCGCGCACTGCCACCGGCAGGGGCGTCTGCCGCCAGCGCCCGGACTCACGGCCGGATCCGCCGGAATCTTGCCGCACCCTGAATTTGCCTTCACAGCAGCGCGCAAATCAGGTACAACTGGCGCCACCCCCCTTATTGGGGGAAATTCGCCGGACCGAAATGGCCCCTTCGCCCCACCAGGAATCCCCCATGCAGTCAACCGCGCCCGTCTCCAAAACCCGCTCGTTCTCCACGGTTTTCCTCATCGAGATGTGGGAGCGCTTCGGCTTCTACGGCATGCAGGTGCTGATCGTGTATTACCTAGTCGAGCGCCTGGGCTTTGCGGACACCCGCGCCAACCTCACCTGGGGCGCGGCGGCGGCATTGATCTACGTCGCTCCGGCAATCGGCGGCTGGATCGGCGACAAGGTCCTCGGCAGCCGCCATACGATGCTCACCGGCGCCATCGTGCTTGCCATTGGATATGCGCTGATGGCGGTGCCCGGTTCAAGCACCTGGATCCTGTTCTGCGCCCTCGGCGTCATCATCGTGGGCAACGGCCTGTTCAAAGCCAACGCCGGCAATCTGGTGCGCAAAATTTATGAAGGCGACGACTCACGCATCGACAGTGCCTTCACGATTTACTACATGGCCGTCAACATCGGTTCCACGGTTTCCATGCTGCTCACACCGTGGATCAAGGACTACATCAACGATACCTACGGGCAGAACTTCGGCTGGCACGCCGCGTTCGCGGTGTGCTCACTCGGGTTGCTGGTGGGACTGGCCAATTATCTGGTCATGCGCCATACCCTGACGCTTATCGGCTCGGAGCCGGATCATCACGCACTCAACCCGCGCAAGCTGGCGACGGTACTGGGGTTGGCGGTTATTGCGCTGTTCGTCGCCGCCGTGATCCTCAACTACGAACTGGTGGCAAAAATTTTCGTGTATGCGGCAGGCGTGGTGGTGCTGGGGATTTTCGCCTGGCTGATCCGCAACGGCCGGCCCAGCGAACGTCCGGGACTGATCGCCGCGCTGATTCTCACCATTCAAACCGTGTTCTTCTTCATCTTCTATCAGCAGATGTCCACCTCGCTGAATCTGTTCGCACTGCGCAACGTGGACTGGAGTTTCGGCATCTTCGGCCTGCATCTGTGGGACTGGAAGCCCGCACAGTTCCAGGCGTTCAATCCCATCTGGATCATGATTCTGTCGCCCATTCTTGCGTTCATCTACACACATTTCGGCAAGCGCGGCAAGGATCTGTCGGTAGCGGCCAAATTCGCCATGGGTTTCGCTATGGTGGCGATCGGATTCTTCATCTACGGTGCGGCCGGTCATTTCCTGACCGGCCCGGGCAAGACCACGTCCTGGGTTATGGTCTGGGGCTACGCCTTCGGCTCGCTGGGTGAACTGCTCACCAGCGGCCTGGGTCTGGCGATGATCGCGCGCTACGTCCCCGCGCGCATGGGTGGATTCATGATGGGCGCCTATTACGTGGCCGTCGGACTGTCCATGTATTTCGGCGGCATGGTCGCCACCATTGCGAGCGTGCCCAGCACCATCACCAACCCGGTGGATATGATGCCGCTTTATACGCATCTGTTTAACTGGCTGGGCGTGGCCGGGATCGTGTGCACCCTGGTCGCGCTGGCTGTGCTGCCGCTGATGCGCAAACTGGATGCGGAACACCACACGCAGCCGCCCGCTGAACGCACCACGCTCACGCCGCGCAAGCTGGCGGCCGAGGAGGATTGAACCGCTGCCGAATCAGGGACCGGCAATACCGGTCCTGGCTGTGTGAAATTGTTTCAGTCCCCGGGCTTCAATTTGAATGCCAGCGTGTAACGCGGCGCGTAACAGATGCGGTTCGGCGGGCGCCCGACGTGGGTAATGGCGCCGTCGAACACCACCAGCCGTCCGGGCCGCGGACTGACCGCCACTTCCGCATCCATCTGTGAATTGAAAAACAGGGTCTCGCCGCCCCACTCGACATTCCATTCCGGCGCTACGTACCACAGTGCCGTCAACCCGGGCTGGCCCGGAGCGGCGTCGGTGTGCGTGAACAGCATGTCTCCGTAGCCGGCGTGATTGCAGTAGCAGCGATAGATGTGATAACGCTCGCCGCCTTCGAATTCACGCACCGCATCGAGCGTGGGCTGATACACCGGCAGCCGCGGCGCAGTCTCCAGCGGGATGTTCAGCGCCCAATGCCGGAATCCGGAGGTCTCCGGGCGCGCCACTTCGTCATGCTTGAACGCGCCGCTTTCCATGGCCGCGGTCAGGCGGTAAATGTCCTGTTGGGCAACAAGGCCGTCGTAAACCCGGATTGGACGGCCCTCGATCTCATGACTGCGATTGGCTGGCATGCACCCGGATCCGTGATGGCGCGCGACGTACCGAAATTGCCGCGATTGCGATGGCACGGATTATCCGGCCGGCCAGTACAGGGCGCAAGCCGCGCCGCCGCAGCCACGCCCGGGGCATTCAGCCACACAACTGTCACCCGCACCTGCATGCTGCGGCCATGTCACTTCCACGCAGGATAACGCGAGGCCGATGTTGTGCCTCAAACCCCGCAAACGTGGAGACCTCACAGGCTCTGCAATCCGCGGCGCCTTGCATAATCAATCCGCGGCAGTTGTCGATATGGGCGGATAGGTAATGCGCTCGCCATCCAGCCGCGCAAAAGGTGTGAGCTTATGCACATGCCATTTGCCCGGTCCCATGATGTGACGCACTTCGATGCCGCGCACCGTGAGTGCGTCGGCGACCAGCGAGCGATGGCAGCGCCACGGCACCGCTTCCGCGCACATGATGGCCACGGTTTCCTTGCCGCCCAGGGCCAGCAATTCCTCCAGGCTACGGGTGAAATCCGCGGTCTGCATGTAATCCGCGTAGCCGCGAAAGCTGGCATTTCTCCAGCCGGTGTTCACCGAGTCCTTGCGCGCATGCCGCAGGCCGCCGAGCGCGGCCAGGTGCGTATACGCAATGCCTTGCGCATTGAGGCTCGCAGACAGGGTTTCGGTGTTGAACTGCGGATTGTGACCCGAGCGCGGCATCGTGCGCACATCCACCAACCGCGTAACGCCATGCTCGCGCAGCAAGGCAATCAATTCATCCAGCGGGCGTGTCGAATGACCAATGGTATAGATCGTCATGACTTCGCCATGATCGCCCTGCTTAGTGTAAAAAGACAGGGCGGGTTACCCCGCCCTGTCTGCACAATCCCTTGCAATGCTAGGCCGTCACGAGTCAATCCTTGGCGCCGGTCTGCAGCACCACCTTGCCGGAACTGTGGTTGATGATTTCCGCGGCGGATATGTAAGTGGCCACCAAACCAGTGAACAAGCCGAGGTAACCGCTGATGTAATCAAATCCGCTCCAGCTTAACCAGAAGAACAGGCAGTAGGCCAGGAGCGAGAGCCAAGTGGCCAACAAGAGCAGCGACCGCGCCCACCCCGCCTTGAATGAGGCAAGCCACAGGTAAAAGACGAATATTGCCCACACCAGCCAAAACCATCCCAGCGTGCCGGCCGAGTCTGCTCCTGCCCCCATACCACCGTGATGGCTGGTAGTGAACAAGCCTGCGGCAAAACCAAAGAAGATGATGGCGTCCAATGTGCGGCCGTGGAAAAAGCTGAGGATTGCGATAACACCCAGCACCACAGCACCCAGCGTAAACCCCATCACTTGGGCATGCATATTGGGGCCGGTGACCCAATGCGTATCTACAAGGTTCAACATCCATAACGTCAAGCCGATACACATGTAGCCGATGGTGGATGAAATAACCAGTCTGTTGTTCATAACAACCTCCTATTCTTGTGAGAGTTAAGGTTTGTCATACGGCGCCAGATCAAGCTCGGGTGTGGCGCGGAGGCCCGAGCCCCCTGTCAGGTGCTCCAGTAATGGGTCATGGGTACATACCATACACGCAGGTTGTGCAGCCGCCTTTCAAACCTGCCATCGAGTTATCGTCAATCTTGCCGTTATTTACCGCAGCCAAACACAGGGCGGGTTGCCCCGCCCTGTATCGCGGTTTTCGTGACTGCAAATCAAGAAGCGTCCGCGGAACCACCGATGTTCAGCACGTTTTTGCCAGTGCCGTGATTAATGATGGTCGCGGCGGAAACGTAGGCAGCCACCAAGCCGGAGAACAACTGGAGATAGCCCCCGATGTATCCAAACACATCCATCCCCAGCCAGCCATGCAGCGCATAGGCCAGTCCGGTAAGCCACGCTGCCAACAAGAACAGCGAGCGCGCCCAGCCCGCCTTTAATGATCCGAGCCATACATAGAAAAAGAAAACCGCCCATACCAGGCCGAACCAGCCGAGGGTACCGGATGAGTCGCCGCCGGTTGACGCGTGGCCCATGCCGCTGTGACCCAAGGTCAAAAGCAAACCGGCAAAGCCAAAAAAGATGATGGTATCCAGGGTGCGGCCGTGGAAAAAACTCAGAATCGCCATGACGCCGAGCACCACGCTTCCGAGCGTGAACATCATGATCATGGCGTGCATGTTGGGACCGGCGACCCAGTGTGTGGGAGATAAGCCCCCCATCCACAGCGTCAAGCCGATACACATGAAACCGATCGTGGATGAAATGACCAGTCTGTTATTCATGGAATCAACCTCCAATTTTGTGTTGACCGAGAGAATTCCGAACGGCGCCAAAGGAAGGCTGAAAAGGGCGCCGGGGACCCCTAAAACGGTGGTCCAGTCATCGGCAGTAGGTATAGACCATGCACTGCGAATTGCCAGAGACTGTCCATGACAGTCAAGATTCTTCTTGAATCATGCTGGCAATTACCGTGAATTTGCAGCGTTCTGGCGATGTCATTATTCAGGTGGACTAGAATCTAATAGACAAGCAAATGGCATGCCTAAAAATGCACCACTGAGGGACTGGACTGGAAAATCACTGCCGGTCGGCGGGAGCCTCAGCAATGCTCAGATAGCGATTTTTCAGGCTCACATAGTGGGCTGCGGAATAACGCAGCATGTCGCGCTCCTGCGCAGCCAGCGGGCGCAGTTTGCGTGCCGGGCTGCCGCGGTACAGGTATCCGGATTCCAGGCGCTTGCCGGGACTGACCAGGCTGCCGGCCGCGATCAGCACCTCGTCTTCGATCACCGTACCGTCCATCACGATGCTGCCCATGCCGATAAGACAGCGGTCGCCGACGGTACAGGCGTGCAACACGCACCGGTGCCCGACAGTCACGTCTGCCCCGACCGCCAGCGCAAAACCACCAGGTGAATACGGTCCATCGTGGGTCACGTGCAAAACGCTCAGGTCCTGGACATTGCTGCGCGCTCCGATGCGAATGGCGTTCACATCGCCGCGCACTACCACGTATGGCCACAGGGAAACGTCATCGCCCAGCGCGACCCGGCCAATGACCAGCGCGGTGTCATCCGTATAAACCCGCTGGCCAAGAACCGGAGCCTGCGATTCGAACCGACGTATCACCACGGCGTCACCCGCCCCGGCGCGCGGCCGCGGGCCGGGCCTCGTGCGGCACCGTACCGCCTGGCGCTTGAAACCCGCGCCGTGACCCCCATGTCGTGCGCATGATAAAGTCCGGCCGCACTCCGGACGTTTGGGGAGAACATCATGGGCGTCACTGGTTACGTCATCCTGGCCATCATTGTCATTCTCATCATTTACGCTTTCGTACTTTACAACAACCTGGTATTGCTGAAGAACAATGTCGCCACCGCCTGGTCGAACATTGACGTGCTGCTCAAGCAGCGCCACGACGAATTGCCGAAACTGGTCGAGACCTGCAAACAGTACATGGGCTATGAGCAGCAGACCCTGGTGAAAGTCATGCAGGCCCGCGAAGGCGTGCAACAGGCACGCACCAGCGGCAATGTGGAGGCACTCGGTCCGGCCGAATCCCAGTTGCGCTCCACCATCGGCAACCTGTTCGCGGTGGCCGAGGCCTATCCCGATCTCAAGGCCAATGAGTCGTTCCAGCAATTGCAGAGCCGCATCACCGGCTTGGAAAGCAGCATCGCGGACCGGCGTGAGTTCTACAACGATTCCGTGAACACTTTCAACACGCGCATCGAGCAGTTTCCGCAGGTGCTGATCGCCCGCAATTTCGGCTTCAAGGAAGCCAGCCGTCTGGAGATCGCCGCAGGCGACAAGCAAGACGTGGACATGAAAACGCTGTTCAGCTGAGCCGGGCAGCCGTTGCCTTTGCCCCCCGTGACCGATTAGGCGCCCGTCGTGCACACTGCTGATCCTGGCAATTTCTGGTTGTGGACCATAGTGCTGTGTGTGGTGGCAGTGGGCGCGCTGGTCGCGGGCTTCATGTTTCTGTTGCGCGCGTGGACGGTCGGGGAAACCCCCGTCTCGCTTATCCGTTCCGCGGCTCAAGGCTACGTCAAGCTTGAGGGACATGCGGACCTGATGCCGGGCCCGCCGATCATTGCGCCGCTGACCCAAAGCCGCTGTACCTGGTGGTCATACAAAGTGGAGGAGCGCGTAAGAACCGGCCGGAACCAGGGCTGGCAAACCATCGAGCACGGCACCAGCGACGATTTATTTTTGATCCGCGACACCACCGGCCAGTGCGTGATAGATCCCGAGCAGGCCGAGGTAATCACGGCAACCCGGACTGTCTGGTATGGGGATCAGTCACGGCCGCAACGGGGACCGGCCGTCGGCGGATTTGCCCTGACTTCTCCGTATCGCTATGTCGAAGAACTCATCGCTCCCCGGGATTTCATTTTTGCGCTGGGATTCTTCCGCACGCAAAACGCCAGCGTCGACGCCATGGCCGTCAATCAGGACGTCGCACAACTGCTGCACGACTGGAAACAGGATCAGGCGGATTTGCTGCGGCGCTTTGACGCCGATCATGACGGCCAGCTGAACGACCAGGAGTGGGAGGCTGCACGCCAGGCCGCGCGCGCGCAAGTGCTGGCCCAGGAACGCCAGGCTCTGCAGCGCCCGCCCATGAACGTACTGGCGAAGCCGGAAGACGGCCGGCGCTTCATCATTTCCACGCGCGCGGAAAAACAGGTAATCCGGCGGTTCCAGCTCGCGGCTGCGGGCTGCCTGCTGCTGTTTGTAATTGCCGGCGTTGCCGCCGGCTACAGGCTCACGTTGCACCACAGGGCCTCCACTGCGGCCTACACGGTCCCGAGCGCACAACCCTGATTCCGGCGGCCGGGCTTACGCCGCCTGCTAGCCTGAAACCGGCGTGCTACCATGCGCCGCGATCCTCATCAGACTCCCGCATTGCACATGCTAGACAATCCGCTGCTCGCACCGGACGGGCTGCCCCGTTTCTCCGAAATCCGCGCCGAAAACATTGAGCCGGCGGTGGACACCGTGCTTGCCGAAAATCGGGCACGCATCACGCAATTGCAAGCCGGCGCCAATCCCGACTGGGACGGGTTCATCGAACCGCTGGAAACCCTGGGCGACCGGTTGCACCGCGCCTGGTCACCGGCGGCGCATCTGAATGCGGTGATGAATACACCGGAAATCCGTGCGGCTTATAACGCCTGCCTGCCCAAGATCAGCGACTACGACACCGAACTCGGTCAGAACGGCGCGCTGCAGAAACAATACGCTGCGCTCAAAAACGGCGCTGCCTGGCAGGCTTACACGGCCGCGCAGCGCAAACTCATTGACGATGCGCTGCGCGATTTCCGTCTCGCGGGCGTGGACTTGCCGGCGGAAAAGAAAACCCGTTTCCGGGACATCATGCAGCGGCTGTCAAAGCTGGAAGCCAAGTTCGAGGACAACCTGCTGGATGCGACCCAAGGCTGGAGCAAGCAGGTCACTCAGGCGGCACAACTTGCCGGCATACCGGCCACCGCGGTAACCCGGGCGCGCCACGAAGCGGAAACCCGCAAACTCGAGGGCTGGGCTTTCACGCTGGATTACCCCAGCTATTCCGCGGTCATCACCTATGCCGACGACCGCAGCTTGCGCGAGGAAATGTACCGCGCCTATGCCACACGCGCCTCCGATCAGGGTCCCGACGCCGGACGCTGGGACAACAGCCAAAGCATGCGCGAAATCCTGGGCCTGAGAACCCAGGCCGCGCGGCTTACCGGTTTCAAGTCCTACGCCGACTACTCACTCGCCAGCAAAATGTTGCACACGCAGGAAGAAGTGCTGGGCTTCCTCACGAACCTGGTGCAGCGCTGCCATCCGGTCGGCCAGCGCGAATACGCGGAACTCCGGGAATTCGGGCGCACCCGCGACGGCCTGGCAGAGCTCGCCGCCTGGGATCTGGGCTATTACTCGGAAAAACTGCGCGAACAACGCTTCGCCATATCGGACGAAATGCTGAAGCCGTATTTCCCGGTCACGCGCGTGCGCGACGGCCTGTTTTCCGTGGTGCAGCGGCTCTACGGAGTCAATCTGCGCGCGGTGGCCGGTGCCGACGTATGGCATCCGGATGTGGCCCTGTACGCGATCGAGGACGAAACCCGGCGCCTGCGCGGGCACTTGTATCTGGATTTGTACACCCGCCCGGGCAAGCGCAGCGGCGCGTGGATGGACGACTGCCTGAGCCGCCGCAAAACCGCGCGCGGCGTGCAGATTCCCGCGGCCTATCTCACCTGCAATTTCGCCCCGCCCATGGACGGCATGCCATCACTGCTGACACACGATGAAGTGGTTACACTGTTTCATGAATTCGGCCATTGCCTGCACCATCTGCTGACGCAGGTGGATTATCCCTCGGTCGCCGGCATCAACGGCGTGGCGTGGGACGCGGTGGAACTGCCCAGCCAGTTTCACGAAAACTTCGCCTGGACGCGCGAAGGCCTGGCGCTGGTGTCGAGTCATTATCAAACCGGCGAGCCGTTACCCGATACGCTGTTCCGGAAAATGTTGGCCGCGCGTCACTTCCAGAGCGCGCTGTTCATGCTGCGACAACTGGAATTCGGCCTGCTGGATTTCCGCCTGCACATGCAGGCAGGCGCACATCCGGACGAAAACTTCATCGGCGCAGCGCTCGCGGCGGTGCGCCGCGAGGTGAGCGTGACGCCGGTGCCCGAGTGGAACCGTTTCGCGCACAGCTTTTCGCACATCTTCGCCGGCGGCTATGCGGCGGGCTATTACAGTTACCTGTGGGCGGAAGTGCTGGCCGCGGATGCCTACAGCGCATTCGAGGAGGCCGGCATATTCGACCGCGTCACCGGCAAACGCTTCATGGATACCATCCTCGCTCAGGGCGGCAGCCGCGAGGCCATGGAACTGTTCATGGAATTTCGCGGCCGCGCACCGATTCTTGATCCCTTCCTGCGCCTTAACGGCATCGCCGCATGAATCCGATTGTGGGAGCGGCCTCTGGCCGCGAAAATTGCGCTTGAAAGGCGCTCCTACCCGGAAGGACAAGCAATCATTCCATTACCCCCTACAATGACCCGGTGAGGCTCGGCGGAAGATGGGGATTGCAATCTCGGCGAGCCGGCGGATTTACGCGCAGCACCGCTTCGCACCGGCGAGCGCCTGCATATGGATATGCGCGCAGGCCGGCGCACCAGGAAAGGTTCAGTGCGATAGAGATAAATTATGAAGGTCGCTACTTGGGCGAGCCGGAGAGTTTTTGCGAAGCACCGCTTCGCACCGGCGAGCGCCCGGCCAAGGATGGCCGGGCTGGCCAACCCACCATGGATGGTGCTGTGAGCGGGATGCGTCCATGAAAATAGCAACTTGGGCGAGGCGGGTGTCGTTAATGACATGCCGGTGGCATGTCATTCCCGCCGAGCGCCCGCATATGGATATGCGGGCAGGCCGGCCCACCAGGGAAGGTTCAGTGCGATAAAGATAAATTATGAAGATCGCTACTTGGAACGTAAACAGCCTGCGCGTGCGCCTGCCGCATGTTCTGCGCTGGCTGGAAACCAATCAACCGGATGTGCTCGCGCTGCAGGAAACCAAGACCGAGGACCGCGACTTTCCGGTCGGCGAATTCGAGCATGCCGGTTACCAGGCGGTGTTCGCCGGACAGCCCACCTACAATGGCGTCGCGCTCCTGAGCCGTGAACCGCCGGAAGTCATCGCCACCGCACTGCCCGATTTCGAAGATGTGCAAAAACGCGTAATGCTCGCCAGATACGGCGAGCTGGCGGTGCTGAATCTGTATGTGCCCAACGGCCAGAGCGTGGACTCCGACAAGTACCGCTACAAGCTCGACTGGCTGGCGCAACTCGATCTTTGGACGGCACAACTGCTGCACGATTTTCCGCGGCTGGTGATGCTGGGTGATTTCAACATCGCTCCCGAGGACCGCGACGTCCATGACCCGGTGGCTTGGCAAGGCCAGGTGCTGGTCAGCGAGCCGGAACGCAGTGCGTTCCGGCGGCTGCTCGACCGCGGTCTGCGCGACAGCTTCCGGCTGCATACCGACGGCGGCGGTCATTACAGCTGGTGGGATTACCGCGCCGCGGCGTTCCGTCGCAACCAGGGCCTGCGCATTGACCACATCCTGCTGTCACCGGCCCTGGCCGAACGCTCCGCCGCCGCCGTCATTGACCGCGAGCCGCGCGCCTGGGAACGGCCTTCGGACCACACACCGGTCACCGCTGAACTCAGCGGCCCCTGAACCTGCACACCGTCCGGGTGACGGCGTACACTTTGCCGCAGCGAGGAAATGGCATGCATACCCAACGGCAAGCCGATGACGGCAAACAGCCGGCGACGCGCCGGCTGGGCCATTACATCAATGGCGAACCGCTAGGCAGCAATGCCGGGCGTTGCGGGCCGGTGTTCGAACCGGCAAGCGGTGCAGCGGCCGCAGAACTTTTGTACGCCGGGGAAGCGGAAGTCGCTGCGGCGATAAACGCCGCGGCCGCGGCGTTTCCCCGTTGGGCCGCCGTGCCGCCGGCCCGCCGTGCGCAGATATTGTTTCGCTACCGCGACCTGTTGCTGCGTGAGAGCGACGCCCTCGCCCTGTTGATTACGCGCGAGCACGGCAAGACGCTCGACGACGCGCGCGGCGAGTTGCGCCGCGGCATCGAGGTCGTGGAGTTCGCCTGCGGCATCCCGCATCTTCTCAAGGGCGAGTTTTCCGACAGTGTTTCCTCCGGCATTGACAGCTGGTCGTTGCGCCAGCCGCTTGGCGTATGCGTCGGCATCACGCCGTTCAATTTTCCCGCCATGGTGCCCTTGTGGATGTATCCGATCGCCATCGCCTGCGGCAACAGCTTCGTGCTCAAGCCATCGGAAAAAGACCCTTCCTGTCCGCTGCGGCTGGCGGAACTGCTGAGCGAGGCCGGCCTGCCGCCCGGAGTGTTCAATGTGCTGAACGGCGATCAGGCAAGCGTTGCGATGCTGCTCGCCGAGCCGCGGGTGGCCGCCGTGAGCTTCGTGGGCTCCACTGCGGTGGCCGGGCACATCTACACCGAGGCGAGCCGTCACGGCAAGCGCGTCCAGGCCCTCGGGGGCGCCAAGAATCATCTGGTGGTGATGCCGGACGCAGACCTCGAGCAGGCTGCCGACGCACTTTTTGGCTCGGCTTACGGTTCGGCGGGCGAGCGCTGCATGGCGGTGTCGGCAGCAGTCGCGGTAGGCGCGTGCGCCGAACCGCTGGTCGCCGCGCTCGCCAAGCGCGCCCGCAAATTGCACGTCGGACCGGGCAACCAAGCCGGCTCGGAGATGGGGCCGCTCGTGACCGCCGCGCACCGTACGCGCGTGCTTGCTTACGTGGAAGCGGGCCTCGCCGAAGGCGCCGAGCTGGTGGTGGACGGCCGTGGGCTGCGCGTGACCGGTCATGATGCGGGATTTTTTCTCGGTCCCTGTCTGTTTGACCGGGTGAATCCGGCGATGCGCATCTACCGCGAGGAAATATTCGGTCCGGTGCTGGTGGTGCTGCGCGTGCGCGACCTTGATGAAGCCATCGGACTCATCAATCAGCACGCATACGGCAATGCGGCGAGTCTTTTCACCCGTGACGGCGCCGCCGCGCGCAGCTTCACCCGCGCGGTCCATGTGGGCATGGTGGGCATCAATGTGCCGATCCCCGTGCCGATGGCGTTCCACAGTTTCGGCGGCTGGAAACGCTCGCTGTTTGGCGCGCTGCACGTGCATGGCCAGGACGGCGTGCGCTTCTATACGCGCTTGAAGACCGTGAGCGCGCGCTGGCCGGAAGCCGGAGCCGCAGGACCGGATTTCAGCCTGCCGGCCTAGCCGCCCTTCTCGCCTGCCGGTTCGCTCTGGAAGCCTTTCACCAGGCGATCGAACAACAAGCCGTAGGCCACCGCCAGCGGGATTGCGACAATGGCGGCGGCCGCCATCAACGACTGCCAGAAATAGATATCGCCGCGAATGAGCTCGGTGGGCACACCCGCGCTCACCGTGCGGCTGGCGGTGGAGCTCACGAACACCGCGGCATAGATGTAATCGCTGAGCGACAGCGCGAACGCAAACACCACGCAGGTAGCGATTCCCGGCCCCGCCAGCGGCAAGGCCACCCGCAGGAACGCCTGCCAGCGGCTGCAACCGTCAATGAGCGCCGCCTCTTCCACCTCACGCGGCATGGACTTGAAGAACCCCAGCAGCAGCCAGGTGCAAAACGGCACGGTAATCGTGGGATACACCAGCACCAGCGACCATACGGTATTGGCGGTTTGCAGGAAGGTGACGATCCGATACAGCGGGATGAACAGCAGCGTCGGCGGAATCAGGTACACGAGGAAAATCGCGATGCCGGAGCGCTCGCCCCAGCGTCCCGCGAGACGCGACAGGCTGTAGGCCGCCGGCAGCGACAGCAGCAGCGTGATGATGACCACGATCACGCCGATGTAGAACGAATTCCACAGGAAGATCGGATAATGCGTACCGGTGAACAGAAAGGCAACGTGCTTGAGCGTCGGAGCCAGGTTGTACTTGAACGGATCGTTGGCGACGTTGTAGAGGTCCTGGTCCTGCTTGAATGAGGAAATAATCATCCAGGCGGCGGGAAAAATCGCGAAGATGACAAACAACCCCAGCCCCGCCCAGAACCCCAGTTTGCGTAACCATCGCATCACCGTGCCCTCCCGCTAGCGCGTTTCCGCGCGGTACGCCATGCGCAGCGCCAGGATGGCGACCGCCAGCAGGATCGGGAACATGAACAACGCGATGGCCGCGCCTTCGCTGAGCGCGCCACCCTCGATACCCTTGAGGTAGGCCCAGTACGGAAGCAGTTGGGTCGCATAGCCCGGCCCGCCGCGGGTGGTGATGGCCACCACCGTCATGTCGCCGAATACCAGGAGCGCGGTGAACATCGCCGCGACCACCAAGATCGGCAACAGCGCCGGTACCGTGATCTGGAACAGCACGCGGAAAAACCGCGCGCCGTCCACTTCCGCCTGTTCGAAGATGTCGCGCGGGATCGAAGTGCGCCCGGCGAGCACGATAATGGTGGCAAGCGGCAGCAGCCGCCACACGTTGATGACCACGATCGAGGCCAGCCCCAGCCACTCGCGACCGTAGTAATACAGGTGATTGGCGGGGCCGAAAATCGTGCCGGGTCCGAGCAGGTGGATCTGGCGCAGGATCCAGTCCACCGGGCTGAATTCCGAATCCAGCAACCACAACCAGTTCACCGCCGCCAACGACACCGGCATGGCCCAGGGCAAAATGATCAAAATCTGCCAGAACCATTTGCCGCGGAAATCGTGCGCCAGTAATTCCGATTCCGCGGTCGCCAGCACCAGTGTGATGATGAGCGTCGCGGCGGTGACGATCACGCTATTGCGCAACGCCAGGGGAAACGCCGATTCGTGTACTGCGCTGATGAAATTCGCCAGCCCTACGAAATGATGGATGCCGGGACTGCCGATGGTGGCATTCGACAGGCTGAGCGCGATGGCCAGACAGAACGGCAGTCCTACGAGCGCGGCAATGTACACCAGCGCCGGGGCCAGCATCAGACCACCCAGCAGGCTTTCGCGGTCCCCTACCCCGACGCGCGCCGCGGTTTCAGCGCGCGCCATCGTTGACCCGCAGGCCGGTGGCCGGATCGAAAAACCGCAGGTGCCGGCGCTCCACCGCGAACTCGCACATTTCGCCGACGCGCAACCCGGAAGCAATCGCTGGTGCCGCCTTGGCGAGCAGCTTCTGCGGTTTTGCGCCGTGCTCAAGCTGGCCGTACACCTGCCATTCCGCTCCCAGGAATTCGAGTTCCATGACGTGCACGCTCAGGCGCAGCGCATCCACGCCGGGCGCGACCGACGACATCGGCCGCAGGTATTCGGGCCGGAAACCCACGATGCGGCCGTCGCGCTCCAGCAAGTTCATGGGCGGAGTGCCGAGGAACGCCGCTACGAAAGTGTCGGCCGGTTGATCGTACAACTGCTGCGGCGTGCCCACCTGACGCACTTGGCCGCTTTTCATGATGGCGATGCGGTCGCCCATGCCGAGCGCTTCCAGCTGGTCGTGCGTGACGTACACGGTGGTGATGCCGGTGCGCTCATGCAACTGGCGCAACTCGCTGCGCGCCATGGCGCGCACCTGGGCGTCGAGCGAACTCAATGGCTCGTCGAAGATGAACAGCGTGGGATCCCGCACCAGCGCGCGCGCCAGCGCGACTTTCTGCTTTTCGCCGCCCGAGAGCCGCGCCGGGCGGCGCTTGAGCAGCGGCTCGATGCCGAGCAGCGTCGCCGCCCATTTCACCTTGGCCTCGCGCTCGGCGCGCGCCACATGGCGTGCTTTGAGCGGAAACGCGATGTTCTCCGCCACCGCCATGTGCGGATACAGCGCGTAGCTCTGGAACACCATGGAGACGTTGCGCGCGCGCGGCGGCAGGTGCGTGACCGGCTGGCCGCCGATCAGCACCTCGCCGGCACTCGGCATCTCGAGTCCGGCAATCATGCGCATCAGGGTGCTTTTGCCGCACCCCGACGGCCCGAGGATCGCCAGGAACTCGCCCTCGGCAATCGCCAAGTCAACGCCGTCCACTGCGTGGATGTTGCCGTAATGTTTTTTTATGCCCCGCAGTTCAAGCGTCGCCATGCATCAGACTCGCGCTCCGCAATACCTCACTTGGCCGGACATCCCACGAAGCCCAGCTTCTTCCACTTGGCAACGATGCTGGCGACCTGCGCGGCGGTGTCCTTGACCACCTGCGCCGGGGTTTTCTCCCCGCGTGCCGCCTGCGCCATCATGGTGCTGAGCAGGTGCGTGTTGTACACCTCGCTCACCGCCGGATTGGCGTAGCCCGGATAGCCGGGCCACGCAGTCCAAGTGGCGGCATTGCGCAGCACTTCGAGCTTGTCGGCGGGTTTCGAGCCCCAGGGATCGTGTGCCAGCCAACCGTCCTTCTCGAACAACTGTGGCACGGTCTTGGGGAACGCCGGGAAGTTGTACAGTTCGCTCTCGTAGGTCGCCCAGCTGTAATTGGCGGTGAGATCGAGCAGGAATTTCTCCGCCGCCAGTTTCTGTGCGTGATCGGTGACGTACTTGGGCATCACGTAAATAAACCACACGTGCGAGGTCTGGTGCACCTGACCGCCGGGACCATTGAGACCGGGCCTGAAACCGGTATCCTCGGCATTCGCCGGAGCGGATGCCTGCGCGGTGCGGTAGAACGAGATGGAGTTCTGGATGTAGGAAAGCTGACCGGAGACGAATCCCTGGTTGTTGGAAGCCGGATTCCAGGCGAACACCTCCGGAGTCTCCGCATCCTTGAACAGTTTGGTTTGGTATTCCACGGCGGCCACCACTTGTGGAGAATCCAGCGCCACGTCGCCGCACTTATCGAACACCTCGCCGCCGAAGGACCAGATCAGCGAACGCGTGTAGAACTCGGAATCGAGCTCCGGCGACATGCCCACGCCCACCGGGATGCCGGTCTTCTTGAAGATCTTCACGCCGCCGTCATACAGGTCGGCGTAGGTATGCGGGCCGGTGGGATAGCCGGCCTCTTTCCACAGCGACACGCGGTAATCACCCGGGTCCGGTACCCAGCCGTGACAATAGCCATACCATTCGTGCTTGATCGGCAGGAAGGTCTGGCTGGTGCAAACCGCCTCTTGCTTGCCAAATGCCTGCTCCGCCGCATGGTTTACGGCATCGAGGTTTTGCAATCCCTGGATGAAGGACGCCGGTGGTGAAACCATCTCGAACAAGGTCGAGCCCTTGCCGGCGGCAACGGCCGCGGACAAAGTCGGCACCAAGTCGCCGAGATTGATATGTTGCACCACCACTTTGACATTGTTGTGCGCCCCCCACTCCTGCGCGTATTGGTCAAACCATTTGTCATAGCGCGGCACGAAATGGCTCCACTGGGTCAGGGTAATCGTGGTTCCAGCGGGGAATTTCGCCGGGAAGCTCATGGAGCCGAACTTCGAGGGAAAATGTGCGGGCGTAGGCTGAGGAACCGCTGCCAACGCAGCCACGGACAACAGCAGTGCTGCAAGCGTCACACAGCATTGAGACAAGTATCTTTTCATGGCTAACCTCCTCAACTGGATAAACTGCGGCGGAACCGCTCCCGTGACCGTCATGAGCGGCGGCCGTGCGGGTGCCCCGTTGGGGCACCCGCGATCAAGCCGGAATTACCAAGCTAGAATTTATAAATGGCGCTGAGCGAGATCTGATTGCCGCTGGTGGTGGTCACCGCGGGCGCCGTCGCGGCCGTGGTGCTGTCCAGGCTGGCATGCATCCACTCCACGCCGAAACCGAACGGGCCATCGCCGAAAATCAGGTCTGCGGCGTATTGCCTGGACTTCAGCAGGCCGCTGGCGCCGTTACCAATCCAGGTGATCACATCGTTTTCATTGGGTTGCGCGGTGGCATAGGACACATACAGGCCCCAACTGGGTGTGAACTTGTAGCCACCCTGCGCGTAAACACCGTGCTCGCTGATGTCGCCGAACTGGGCAAGCGCCCCGAAAACCTGGCCCAAGCCCTTGCCGGTGTAAGCGGCGGCCACCACTGACCAAGGGCCGGGATGCCAGCCGGTGCCGATTTCCAGCGCCGAAGAAGTAATCGTGCCGGTGATCGGCGTGGGCGAAGTGCCGGTCACGCCGCTCAAATCTTCACTGCTGTAATGACCGACCACGAATCCGTGCCAGTCGCCCTCCTGAGCATGCAGGCGCGCCTCGATCTGCGGACGGAAGTCCGCGTTTGCGGCGGTATCGAAATTGGTGTTGCTGCCGGGCCCGTTCCAGGAACCGGAAAATGCGCCCAAATCCAGCCGCCATGCCATGGAATCCGCGGACGGCTGACCCAGAGCCTGTGAGTACACCACGCCCGGGAACCGCCAGCCGATCATGCCGGTCCCGAAGCCCAGCGGAAAAGCGATATGCGCGAGGGATTCAGGAATCGCATCTATGGGAAACAACAGATCCCATTGCTGGCCGATGGTGATGCTGCTGCCGCTGTCGGCGTTGGACAGCTTGATGAACGCCTGCCGCAGGCGCGGCGTTTCCTGCTGCGCACTGTACGCTCCGGCGCCGTTGAAGCCGCCGAAGAAATCGCCTTCCAGATGCCCGCTCACCGTCCAGCCATTCGAGAGGCTGACCCCGGTAACGTCGAGCCAGGCGCGGGTATTGCGCACGTCAAAGCCGGAAAGATTGTGATGCGATCCTGTGTTGGTCTCCGGCCATTCAGCGGCCTGTCCATTGGTAAAGGTGAAGTCCTGGTTCTGCCAAAAGAAGCTGGTGCTCAGAAAACCGTGGAAGCTGATGGTGGGACCGGAACTCGCATTACTCGCGGGTGGATCGGCAAATACTGCGGTGGCAAAAAACAGAGAAGCTATCAAACCGAAGATTACGCCCGTCTTGATGCTGTTCTTGCGCATGGCGATTCTCCCCTGGGAAATCACAAACGGATTGAGTGTTCGGAT
>DATEJV010000087.1:0-5952 GCA_035277745.1 Gammaproteobacteria bacterium
GGCATCCACCGCGATAAACTTCTACCAGCTCCAGGGCGGACTTTCGCAGTTCCTGATCAGCACCAGCTTGCCGGCGGGACATTACACGTCCATCACCCTGTACTTTGATGCCGCTCCCGGTACGCTCGATTCCAACATCACGCTGATCGGCAACGGCAATACCTACCCCCTGGTAATCCCCGCGGGCCAGCCGACGTCGTACACGGTGCCGGTGAACTTCATCGTCTTCCAGAACATCACCGCAAGTTACACACTCGACCTGGATCTGCGCAAGTCCGTACTCCCGGATCCATCCAATCCCAATCAGTATCTGCTGCAACCGTCGCTGCGCGCCGTCAGCAACAACGATTACGGCCTTATTTCCGGCACGGTGGCCAACACCCTGGTCAGCTCGGGTTGCAACCCCGCCGTATACATATACAGCGGCAATGTAACTCCCACGGACGTCAACGTTAACGCTCCGGCCGGCAGCGTACAGCCAATCAGCAGCGCATTGGTGGGAGTCAACGGTACCATTTCCCAATTCGCGTTCAGTGTCGGTTTCCTGCCGCCCGGTGAATACACCGCGGCGTTCACCTGCCAAGCCAACCTCGACGACCCGACCAAGACCGACAACATTCAGTTCCTCGCGACCACCACCACCACGGTGGCCGCCGGAAACACCACGTTCATCAATCTGCAGTAGGCACGGCGTTCAAGTCCGGCGTGATGCGGATGAGCTATACTTTGTCCACATTGCAGGCTGTCTCCCGGACTTGGGGAGGTGTCTTATGTTGCGATATGCGCGCATCCTTCTGCCTTTTTCATTCCTGTTGCTGATTGCCGGCTGCAATTCTTCCTCTGACAATGGCCTGCTCAGCCTTTCGCTGACCGATGCTCCGGTGGACAATGCCGCCAACGTGGTGGTGGACATTACCGCGATCCAGGCGATACCCCAAAACGGCAGCCCGATTACCTATACCTTCCCGCAACCACAACAGATTGACCTGCTGCAGTTGCAGCAGGGTGTGTCCACCCCGCTGCTAAATGACTGGAGTCTGCCGCCAGGGCAATACATCGGCCTGAATGTGTTCGTCAGCGCAGACCCGAGCGTTCCGGATTCCTATATCGTCCTGAACGACGGCAATCAGTACCCGCTGGTGGCGCTGCAGCCCGTGAATTCCACGTCATGTGGATTGCCATGCGCGAACACCGCCGAGCTGTCCGTCAACACGCCGTTCACCATCAGCAGCAACGAAAACGGCGCTTATGTGATTGACTTCGACGCACGCAAGTCGGTGCTGCCGCCGAGCACACCCGGCGGCACGCAATATCAGTTGCAGCCCGAAGGCCGCATGGCCGCAATCCTGGAATCCGGGAATATTCTCGGCATCGTGCCCAACTCACTGATCACGCCGGGATGCACGCCCGCCGTGTATATCTTCGCAGGTGCCAACGCCACACCGACCGACATCGACAACAATGCACCACAGGCCACACAACCGGTGACCGAAGAGGCCGTGACCTTGAATAACAATACCGGCGACTACGTATTCACCGGTGCATTTCTGCCGGCCGGCACTTACACCCTGGCGTTCACCTGTGAAGCCGCACTGGACAACCCCGGCAACGCCGACAACATCCCCTTTACTTTTACCGGCAGCGTACCGGTCGCGGCGCAAACCACCTTCCGCGTGGTACTGACCAGCCCCAACACCTGATCCCGTACACCGATCGCTGCGGTAATCAGCGCGCTCAACGCTCGGGGGATTTCGTGCCGGCGTGTGCATAGCGGCGGAACACGCGACCATACCCGATCACGTACAGCACCTGCAGCGCCGCGGCCACGTAGAACGGCGTGAGAAACATACCGGCGGCGATCATCGGCCCCGCAACGCCCGGACCTATGGACTGCGGAACCTGGAATGAAGCGGCATTGACGCTCGCCGCCAGGCCGCGCCGCTCGTCGCGCACCAGCACCATGACTTGTGCCTGACGCGCACCCACCGACGCACCGCTGGTCGCCAGGCGGAACATGTATACCAGCGCGGCCAGCCAGAACCACGGCATCAGCGGCAGGATGGCGAGCAGCACTGCGCCAATGCCGCGCGACCAGATCACGGAACTGACCAGCCCGTGGCGCACGGTGATGCGGCCGGTGACGATGGCACTCAGTCCCGCCAGCAGAAACGTGAGCGCCATCAGCGGTGCAATCTCGCCGGGTCCGATGTGATAGCGCAGCGCAAACCAGTAGGCGATCAGGGTGCTGGTCAGCCCGATGGACAGGCCGTTGAGTGTATTCAACTGAAACAGCCGCCAGAGGATGTGATTCTCAAAACGCCGGGCCTCGGCATTGCCGGCGGTGGCCCGCGACGCCGCCAGAACCTGCGGGGCCACGCGCTGCTCCCGCGCACCGCCCAGCAACCACAAATTCACGATTCCGCCCAGCGCGATCACTATGAAGATCGGGCTGTAGGCAACATGCGTTCCCCATCTCGCAATCAGGAATGACGGCGTGATCGCGAGCAGCGCGCCCAGCGCCATGCCGAAGAATCCCAGCGCGGAATTCAGGCTGTAAATCCAGCCGCGCTGATCGGGTGGCACGATTTCCGCCAGCCATGCCTGTTCGGCGGGCGCGAACGGCCCAGCCGAACCGGCACGGCCGCGCCCGAATCCCCCGACAATCACCGCCGCGGCCAGTAATGCCGGGCTGGCACTCAACAGCGGCGCGAGCCCGCACAGGACCGTCAGGCCTTCGTTGCAAAGCAGAAACGGTTTGCGTTGCAGACGGTCACTGACGACGCCGATCAGCATGCTGAAGGCCGCAGCCACCAGCCCTCCGGCCATCAACGTCAAGCCGATTTCCAGCCCGCTCCAATGCAAGGCATGCATGTACAGCGCCAGATCCACCACCAGCGCGCCCTGGGCCACGCTGCGTACCGCGCGCGCCGCCAGCAGGCGGCGCGTGGCAGGCTGCAGGTCAGCGAGCAGCGACCGCAGCCCAAACATGATGATGGCGGTGGAATATCACGCTGTGGCGGGAAAAATGCAGCAGAAAGACGGGGGACGAGGACTGAGGAAGTGCGAAAACCATGGCGCCGTTAAACTCAGCCTCACTTCGTCACTCCTCGCCCACGCCGCACCGCAGCCGGGTTCATCGCATTGCACCCTGAATTTTACCGCAGCACGCGCCGCGCCGAGGATCGCACGGGATGCGACCGCTCAAAACCGGCCGCCGCCCACGAAACGCGATTTCCAGTAGCGATCATCCAGCCGGGCATAGGATACCGGCTGGCCGGTTTCCGGTGCATGAATGAACACGCCGTTGCCGACATAGATGCCGACGTGCATCTGGATATTGCCGGCGATCTGGAAAAACACCAGATCACCGGGCTGCAAATCCGGCAGACTCACCGGATGCGAGGCGTATAACTGCTGGTTGGCGGTGCGCGGCACGGCGATGCCCGCGTGCCGGAACACGTAGTACACCAGACCGCTGCAGTCGAAGCCGCGCGGCGTGTTGCCGCCATACACATACGGTGCGCCGAGTTCGCGGCTCGCGAGCTGCACGATTTCCTGCGCCCGCGCGGTTTCGGGGGATGCATACGTCGCCCGCACCGACGGCCGCTCCGGCCAAGGCGCGCAAGCCGTGAGTGCGGCGGCAAGCAGACCGGCAATCAAAACGATCCGCGGTTGAACACGCATGCGGCTCATACAAGCGCAACTCAAGAGAAAACTCAAGCTCAGCGGCGCAGACGCACGCGCCGGCCGTCCACCTGCAGGTTGGCGGCGCACAGTTCCGGATGTGACTTGGCGAGCATCATCAGGCTGCGGGCCGCCAGCAGGCCTTGGTCCGCGGAAGCCAGGCCATGGCGCAAATCCTCAGCCGCAGAGCGCAGTGCAGCGATAGCCTGCTCGCGATTCACCAGCTGAAAACTCACCGTGGCACCGGGTCGCAGCTGACCGAGGCGCGGCAGGTCGGCTGCGATCACTACTGCAATTACAGGATAGCCGCCGGTGGCACCGTGGTTGCACAACAAAACGATGGGATGACCGTCGCCCGGTACCTGCACCGCGCCGCTCACCATACCCTGTGAACGCAGTTCCTGCTGGCGGCTGCGCGCCACGCGTGCGCCTGCCAGCCGCAGACCGCTGCGGTCACTGTCGCCGCGCACTTCGTACTCCGGGCCGAGAAATTCCGCGAATGCGCCGGCGGTGAACCATTCGGCGTGCGGTCCGGCCAGAACCCGCAGGACTGGGCGTGCGCGGAAATCCGGCGGCGCACGCCAATACCAGCCCTGCTGCAGGCGCTGCGCTCCAACGCTCAGGCTTTCTCCGCCCCGCAATACGGCCGGGCCGAGGCCAGCGAGCGTATCGCTGGCGGCGCTGCCCAAAACCGGCGCTGCGGAAAATCCGCCGGCAGCGGCCAGATACGCACGCATGCCGGTGTGCAGTGCACCGCAGCGCAAGATCTGGCCGGCGCGCACCGACACACTCTGATACATGGCCACCGGCTTCTCGTCCAGACTCGCATCCAGTTGGCCGCCGGCCAGCGCAATGACCGCGTCCACCTCGAAACGCAACAGCGGTCCGCTCAAAGTCATTTCCAGTGCGGCAGCGTATTCGGGATTGCCGACGAGCAGATTCGCCTGGCGCAGGCTGAGCGTATCGGCGGCCCCCGCGCGCGGTACGCCCAGATGCGCAAATCCCGTGCGCCCAAAGTCCTGCAGACTGGTGAAGCGTCCCGGTTCCAGAACCACAATCACGGCAGTGGCCGAAAGCGGACTTTATCGCCCGGCAGCAGCAGCGCCGGTTCAGCTCGCGAGGCATCGAACAGCGCCGCGTCGGTGTGGCCGAGCACGCGCCAGCCGCCGGGCGTGGCTTGCGGGTAGATACCGGCGAATTCCCCGGCAACGGCAACACTGCCCGCGGGCACGCGGGTACGCGGCGATTTCAACCGCGGCACGCGTAACGCCGGATCCAGGCCGACGAGATAGGGGAAGCCGGGAGCAAAACCGAGAAACGCCACGCTGTAACTCGGCGCACTGTGCCGCCGGATCACCTCCATGGTTTCCAGCCCCGCGAGGCGTGCCACCTCTTCGAGATCAACGCCGTCGTAGCGCACCTCGATTTCGTGTTCGCGTCCTTGCGATGCGCGCGGTGGACGTTCCATGAGTTTCGACAGCCGGCCCGCAAGCTTGTCCGCGTCCAGCACCAGGGGATCGAATTCCGTCAACAGCGTATCGTAGCCCGGCACCAACTCGCGCACGCCGGCAATATGCTCCGCCAGCAATAGGCGGCGCAGGTGCTGGGCGACGGCACTATCCGGCAACTCGATCAACAGCGCGGAGTCGCCAACGAAGCGCAGGTTCATGCGAAGGCGCGCAGTTCCACGCCGGCCTGCTCCAACGCCGCGCGCAGCGCACGCGCCAGTCGGACCGCACCCGGCGTGTCGCCATGCACGCACAGCGAACGCGCATGGATGCGAACACTGCGCCCGTCAATGCTCTGCACACGGTGCGCACAGGCAATTTCCACCGCGCGCTGCGCCACAGTGCGCTCGTCGCTGATGACCGCGCCCACCTGATCGCGCGCAACCAGCCTGCCGTCCGCGGTATAGGCGCGATCGGCGAACGCTTCGGCCACAACCGGCGTACCGAGCCGGCGCGCCACGGTTTCCGCTGTACTCCCCGGCAACGTGAGTATGGGCAGTGCGCCATCGAAGCTCCGTACCGCCGCGATCACCGCTGCGGCGGTTGCCTCATCTCGGGCCATGCGGTTATACAAAGCGCCGTGGGCCTTCACGTAGCGCACATGCGTGCCGGCGGCCCGGGCGATGTTGTTCAGGGCGTGCAGCTGCTGCAGAACTTCCGCGGTGAGTTTCGCGGGTGGCAGTGTGAGATCGCGACGGCCGAAATTCTCACGGTCCGGATAGGAGACATGCGCGCCGACGGCAACTTCGTGCGCCAGCGT
>DATEJV010000088.1:0-3501 GCA_035277745.1 Gammaproteobacteria bacterium
TTCTGGACCAACAACACCGGAAATGTCGCCTTCGTAAGCATCGAGATACTCTACGCTTCCGGAGACGGCAGCCCCGACAGCCACATCAAGGTGTGGGCCCACACCAAAAATTTCCAGATCAGCATGCAACCGGCGGTCGCGGCCGGCAGCATTTTCGGTCAGTCGGCACTGCCTTATCCCTACGAAGTGACGGCCGGCGCGGTGCGAGCACAAAACAATCCCTCTTATCAGATCGAAGCGTACAGTTCGCAGGGCCCGGTATTCTTCTTTCAGCCGGCCAGCGGCTCAAGCTCGCGCATGAAACCGGATTTCGTGGGCGTGGACGGCGTCAGCATCACCGGAGCCGGCGGTTTTCAAAATCCGTTCTACGGCACCTCGGCGGCGGCCCCGCATATAGCCGGATTGATCGCGCTGCTGGAATCGGGATATCCGAGTGCTGACCCTTACACACTGCTGAAGGCCGGGGCCACGCCACTCGGGAACGGCAATCCCAACGGCGTTTACGGATATGGCCTGCCGGATGCGGCGCGCTCCGTGGGATCCAACTATCCGGCGCCGCTTGCCAGCATCAGCAGCCCATCTGGCAATGCCACCATCAACACCGGGCAATCGCTGGCGTTCACCGGCACTTGCTCGGCAAACGGTGCACCCGGCAGCGTCACTTATGACTGGAATTTCGGCGCCGCCTCCGGCGTTCCGGATGCGAGCACGCCCAATCCCACGGCCACGTTCCAGTTTTTCGGCCAGTACACCGTGACACTGACCTGCACCAATGAGTTCGGCGTGAACAGCACGCCGGCCACGCTCGTAGTGACCGTCAACGCCTTGTCCACCCCGCCTGCGCCGAGCGGCAAGAGCGGCGGCGGGGGCGGGCTGGATGCGGTAACTCTGGCGGGCCTGTTGCTGGCCATCGGCCTGCATGTGCGACGCCGCAAGTTCGGCAAAGTACACGGCCGCTGATGGTTCGGTCACCCGCGGCGCGGCATTCAGTCAGGCAGTAACGGCGGGACGGCCCACGGAATAATGGCTGAAACCCGCGGCCCGCAGTTGCTGCGGATTATATAGATTGCGGCCATCGAAGATTACCGGGTGCTTGAGGCGGCGCTTGATGTCGTCGAAATCCGGGCTGCGGAATTGGGACCACTCGGTGACCACCGCCAGCGCGTCGGCGCCGTCCAGACACTCCATGGGCGTGTGGCACAGGCTCAGCTGCGCCTGATTTCCATACAGGCGTCTGGCCTCCGGCATCGCAGCCGGATCGTAGGCGCGCACCTTCGCGTTCTCTTTCCACAACGCTTCCATGAGCACGCGGCTCGGCGCCTCGCGCATGTCGTCGGTGTTCGGCTTGAACGCCAGCCCCCAGAGCGCCAGCGTCAGACCCTGCAGCTTGCCGCCGAAATGCGCCTGGATTTTGCCGAACAGCATCTGCTTCTGGCGGCGGTTCACTTCTTCCACCGCCTGCAACAGCAGCGGCGGGTGTCCGGCCTTGATGGCGGTACGCGTGAGCGCCGACACGTCCTTCGGAAAGCAGGAACCGCCATACCCCACGCCGGGGTACAGGAACGCATAGCCGATGCGCGCATCCGAGCCGATGCCCTTGCGCACCTGTTCGATGTCCACGCCCAGGCGCTCGGCGATGTTGGCAAACTCGTTCATCATGCTGATGCGCGCCGCGAGCATGGAATTGGCGGCGTACTTCGTGAATTCCGCATCGCGCACCGCCATGAGCATGAGGCGCTCGTGATTGCGCGTGAACGGCGCGTACAGCGTGCGCATCACTTCGATGCTGCGCGGACTTTCCGCGCCCACCACGATGCGGTCCGGATGGTTGAAATCCTCCACCGCGCTGCCTTCCTTGAGGAATTCCGGGTTGGAGACCACGTCGAAGGGCAGATTCAGGCCGCGCTTGTGCAAATCCGCGGCCAGCGCCGCGCGCACCTGATCGGCGGTGCCCACCGGCACGGTGGACTTGTGCACCACGATCTTCTCGCTCTGCATGTGCCCGCCGATGGTGTGCGCCACCTGCAGGACATGGCGCAGATCCGCCGAGCCATCCTCGTCCGGCGGGGTGCCCACCGCGACGAACTGCAACAGGCCGAACTGCACGCCCTCTGCCGGCTGGTCGGTGAACCCGAGCCGGCCGCTTTCCAGGCCTTCCGCCAGCAGGTTATCCAGCCCCGGCTCGACGATCGGCACCTCGCCTCGTTTGAGCCGCGCCACGCGTGCGTGATCCACGTCCACGCACAGCACCTCGTTACCCATGCTGGCAAAACAGGCGGCGCTCACCAGACCGACGTAGCCGCTGCCGTGCACCGTAATCTTCATTTGGCCCCCGGTAGTTCACGCCCGAAAATGCGCGCATTATATCAGTGCACCCTTGCAGGCCCGCGCCACTAACCACCCGCATGCTGTATATCGGCGATCCCGCACCCGACTTCGAACTTCAGGATCAGGATGCCAGGCCGGTGCGCCTGTCGGAACGCCTCCGGCATGGTCCCGTGCTGCTGTACTTTTATCCCGCGGATTTCACGCCGGTGTGCACGCGTGAGGCCTGCGGTTTTCGCGAGTTGCAGCCGCAACTCGAACAACGGGGGGCCGCCATCATCGGCATCAGTCCGCAGGACAGCATCAGTCATGCACGCTTCCGGCAACGTCACGGATTGCCCTTCACGCTGCTGTCCGATCCGGACAAGCGCGTGATCCGCGCTTACGGTTGTGACGGACCGCTGGGTTTCGGCGTCAAGCGCGTGAGTTACCTCATTGGCAACAACGGGCGCATTCAGGCCTGCGTGCATGCGGCGTTTCGGGTCAGCCGTCACCTTGGATTGGCCGGGGAAATGCTTGCAAAGCCCTGAATGATCCGCGAGGCCTGCGGCGCTCAAGTCATGCTGCCGCGATGCGGGTACCCGCCAGCGTTTCGGCAACCGCCACCCGCAGAAACATGACCAATGTCACTTGCGCCGCATATCGAATAGATATAGCATCCCCGACCCTTTTGACCCTGTGCCGGGATGCCCTGCGGTGAACATCATGGACCGGTGTCCGGGCGCACTCTCCTTCGGCGGCACCAGCGGTCACGATCCTCATACCCGCGTTGACACCCGCTTCAGCCCCCGGCGCGTGGCAGGGCATGGCACGCTGTCTGCGTCGCGGGATGCCGCGAGCCTCAAGGGCCGCCAGCCGCCCGGGGCAAAGGGCAGGTGTGGCAGGCGCCCCGACTCCCGTAATGTGTCAAACCCGCATCGCCATTTGCATGGCCTGCATTACCGGGAACCCCGGGTAAATCCCCGCGTCAAAGCTGGCTATGGCCTGGGCTTGTGGACGGCGGCGGACGCACGTTCATAACCGCGTCACCGGCAGCACCGACCTTCGACATATTTGCGACGAGGATAGCTTAAATGGCCAAGCGCATCATCATCAGCATCATCATCATGCTCGGCGTCATGATCGCCATCTACGGCGTCTGGGGCGCCAAGCTGTACGCGGCCATCAAGCAATTCA
>DATEJV010000089.1:0-3630 GCA_035277745.1 Gammaproteobacteria bacterium
ACACCCGCACCCACGATGATGAGATCAAATTCCTGTTTCATGCCGGTCCGGTGTCACGCGCGATGCGCGCGCAGGCCGGCGCTGCGGCGCAGAAATTGCCGCCGCAGGAAAGGCAGCAATTCCAGTCCGATCAGCCCGGCATTGCGCGCCAGCGCAATGGACTGCAAGGGATTGGAGAAGGTGCGCATCAGCAAATCCGTGAATACCGCCGTACCGGTTTGATCGCGGCGCCGGCTTTTGACGTACCCGGCCAGCAGCGACGCATCGCCGACATCCGTGCCGTGTGCGACGGCATTGCCAAGCACTTCCGCCAGGGCCGCCACGCCGCGCAGCGACAAATTGAATCCCTGCGCCGCAATCGGGCTGAGGTTGTGTGCGGCGTTGCCGAGCATCAGCGCGCGGCCACGCACCTGTGCGGCGGCACGCACCATTTTCAGCGGATAGCTCTGGCGCTTGCCGAGTCTGGAAAATCCGCCCATGCGTCCATTGAAAAGCGCCTCAGCCGCTTGCAGGAATTCCGCATCGGGCAGTGCCAACAATTTCTCGACCTGTGCACGATCCGCCGTCCAGATGAACGCGTAGCGTTCCGCGCCCATGGGCAGGAGCGCGAGCGTGCCCTGATCGCTGAAGCGTTCGCAGGCACTCCCGGCCTGTGGACGCCCGATGCTGAGATTGCACACCAGTGCGCTCTGGCCGTAATCCCAGACGCGCGCCGCGATGCCGAGCTGCGTGCGGATCTCGGATTGCGCGCCGTCGGCCGCCACCAGCAGCCGGCCGGTCACCTGACGATCGGCCCCGCCCGCGACCGTGGCCACGACACGGTCCGGCCGCATCGTGACTGCGGTTACCCTGGCCGGGGCCAGCATCTGCAGGTTCGCTTGACGGCTTAAACAGGCGCCGAGTGCCGCGCCGATCGCGCGGTTGGGTACGACGTAGCCCAGCGCCGCGACGCCCAGCTCCTGGGCACTCAGGCGCGTCTTGGCGAAGCGCCCGCGTTCGGACACGTGCACCTCGCGGATGGGTTCGGCTTGGGCCGCGAGCGTCGGCCACACGCCGATGTGCGCCAAGATGCGCTGACTGCCCACGGACAAGGCGGTCACACGCTCGTCGTAACTCGGCTGGCCGGGTGCGCCAAACGGTACTGCTTCCACCACACCCACTTTCAACGGCAAGGGCGCGAGAGCCGCGGCCAGGCTCGCACCCACCAGCCCGCCGCCCGCGATCAGCACATCGAAATCGAACGCGGGAACGGTTTTCATCCGCTCACTGCTTGCAGGCTTTGGCGTCTTGGTCCGCGTGGAAGTCCGGCGCCGGGTTCCATGGCGGGCCGCTCGCCGTTTTGCGTGTTGGCCTTTGCCGCGCGTGGAACGGTTTTTTTTGCCAGCAGGGGAACTCACGATTCCGGACTCCTCACTCCTGATCCCTCACGCCACGCCCGGTTTTCAGGCGGCCGGCCGCATGAAAGCTTCAATATCATCCGGCTGCTTGATGAGCGCCCCGCTCAGCACCTCCGGCGCGCCGCGCGTCACCAGCACATCGTCCTCGATGCGCACGCCGATGTTCCACCAGCGCTTCGCGATCCCTTTGGTGCCGGCGGCGATATAGATGCCGGGTTCGGCGGTCATCACCATGCCCGGCTCCAGGACCCGCCAATTGTCGTCCACCTTGTAGTCACCCACGTCGTGCACATCGAGACCCAGCCAGTGGCCGGTACGGTGCATGTAGAACTTCTTGTACGCCTCGTCACGGATGAGCTTGGCGACCGGTCCCTTGAGCAGTCCGAGCTTGACCAGCCCCGCGGTCAGCACTTTCACCGCCGCTGCGTGCGGCTCGTTCCAGTGGCGCCCGGCGCGCATCTTGCCGATGGCCGCGGCCTGCGCCGCGATCACCAATTCGCAGATGGCGCGCTGTTCCGCCGTGTAACGCCCGTTGACCGGGAACGTGCGCGAGATGTCGGCCGCATAGCTCTGGTACTCGCAACCGGCGTCAATCAACACCAAGTCGCCGTCCTTGAGCGTGCAATTGTTGTCGATGTAGTGCAGCACGCAGCCGTTGGCGCCGCCGCCGACGATCGGATTGTAGGCGGGCACACCGCCAGCGCGGCGAAACTCATACAGGAACTCGGCTTCCAGCTCGGCCTCGTTCATGCCCGGACGGCAGGTACGCATGGCGCGCTCGTGCGCGCGCATGGAGATGGCCGCCGCCTGACGCATGGCCTCGAGTTCCGCGCGGCTCTTGTAGAGGCGCAGATCGTGCAGGTGATGATCGAGCGACACGAACTCCTGCGGCGCCTGCGGTGCGGCTGTGCCTTGAGCACGCAGGCTGTTGACCCAGCCGATGACGCGCGTATCGAATTCCGGATGGTTGCCCATGGTGTAGTACACCCGTTCGCAGCGTTCCATCAAGCCCGGCAGGATGTCGTCAATGTCGCCGATGGGGAAAGCATCGCCCGCGCGATACTCGCGCACCGCGCCTTCCGGCCCGGCACGCCGGCCATTCCAGGTCTCCATGAGCACATCGCGCTCGCGGCAGAACAGGATGTACTCCGCCGGCTTGCGCCCCGGCACCAGCACTGCTACCGCTTCCGGCTCGGGAAAGCCGGTGAGGTAGTGGAAATCGCTGTCCTGGCGGAACGGGTACTGGGTATCGCGGTTGCGCAGCTTTTCGTGGGCCGCCGGCACGATGGCGATGGCGCCCGGCCCCATGCAGCGCATGAGTTCGCGGCGGCGGTGGGCAAATTCTTCCGGTGGCATGGCGGCTTTTGAGGTATCCAGGCTGGGACTTAATGTAATCCACACGCAAACGGATGTGTACCCGGCGGTGCCGTGTGCCAGCAATCCGTGTGCCAAAGTTTTCGTTTTTACGGCGTTGACCATGCCGCGGCCACGGCTCTATAGTGACTGCATGCATACCGAAAACCCCCGCGAACTGCTCGAGCAGGAACTCAAGCGGCTGGAAAGCCGCGTGGTAGAGCTGGTGGCGCAGTGCGCCCGGCTGCGCGGCGAGAGTCACTCGCTGCGTGACCGCCTGGAAGCCCTGTCCGCGGAACGCGCCGGTCTGCTGGCCAGGAACGAGCAGGTCCGGGGCAAGGTGGAAGCCATGATTCTGCGTCTCAAGTCCCTGGAGGAAAGCGCGTGAGCGACGAGCTGGCGCGGATCACGGTACGCATCCTCGACAAGGACTACCAGGTCGCCTGCCCGGACGAGGAACGCGCGGCCCTGCTGGAATCCGCCGCGCTGCTCAACCGTAAAATGCAGGAAATCCGCGAGAGCGGCAAAGTCGTGGGGCTGGATCGGGTCGCGGTCATGGCGGCTCTCAACCTGTCGCACGAAATCCTGCAGCACCAGTCAGCGACAGATCAGGCCCAACATGCTCTGGTCGAGCGCCTGCGCACGCTCAATGACCGCCTGGCAAGCGCCACCGGCACTACGCTGGCGCACTGACGCACACTTTCGGAGCGTGGCCCGGGTGTGGCAATATCCGGGTGTGTCGGCGTCTCCTGTGGTGTGCGATACGGGCTGGGTTACTCTTTGAGCCTAAATCAAACCCCCGGAACTGGCCCAGTGATGTCGGTGTGCAGGTCCGCCTTGCAGCGGAAAGCCTAAAGCATCACGGTCGGCTCCACCTGAA
>DATEJV010000090.1:0-46325 GCA_035277745.1 Gammaproteobacteria bacterium
TCGGATGCCTTGCGGCGTCTGATCCTGACTGAGGGCAGCAACGCCACGATGATTGCGGACCAGGCCCACAAGGAAGGCATCTGGGATCTGCGCCAGGCAGGTCTGCACAAGGTAATGACCGGGATCACCAGCCTCAAGGAATTGAATCGGGTCACCGTGGAATAGCGCACCGGGAGTCAAGCATCATGGCCATTGCAGCTGTCAAGCAATCCAATTATTTCTGGGAAGGCACCGACAAGAAAGGTGCACGTATCAAGGGCAAGACCACGGCCTCGAACGAATCCGCAGTCAAGGCGGATCTGCGCCGCCAGGGCATCGTGCCGGTCCGCATCCGCAAGGAGAGTTTTCTCTCCGCATTGGGGCGTGGCAAGAAGATCAAGTCGGGCGACATCGCGTTTTTCACGCGTCAATTGTCCACCATGATGAGCGCCGGCGTGCCGCTGGTGCAGGCCATCGACATCATCGGCCGCGGCCATGCCAACCCGCGCATGCGTGACATGGTGCTCGGCATCAAGGCGGACGTGGAATCCGGCAATACCCTCGCGGATTCGCTCGGCAAACAGCCTTTGTATTTCGACCACCTGTACACCAACCTGGTGCGCGCGGGCGAGCAATCCGGCACGCTCGAAACCCTGCTGGACCGCATCGCCACCTACAAGGAAAAGACCGAAGCCATCAAAAAGAAGATCAAGAAGGCCATGTTCTATCCGGCCGCGGTACTGGTCGTGGCCTTCATCGTGACTGCGATCCTGCTGATTTTCGTGATTCCCGAGTTCCAGTCTCTGTTCCAGGGCGCCGGCGCCAGCCTGCCGGCCTTCACTCAGATGGTGATCAACCTGTCGAAATCCGTACGCCAGGAAGGCTGGATCTATCTGCTGGTAATCATTGCCATCATCGTGGGCTTCGTCATGGTGCACAAACGCTCGGCGCGCTTTCGCGAATCTGTGGACCGCATCATCCTGAAACTGCCGGTTATCGGCATGATACTCACCAAGGCCTGCATCGCGCGCTTCACCCGCACCCTGGCGACCATGTTCGCGGCGGGCGTGAACCTGGTGGACGCCCTGGGCTCGGTGGCCGGCGCCACCGGCAACATCATTTACGAAAAAGCCACGCTCAAGATCCGCGATCAGGTGTCCACCGGCCAGCAGTTGAATCTGGCCATGGCGCAGGCCAACATCTTCCCGCATACCGTGGTACAGATGATCGCCATCGGCGAGGAAGCCGGCTCGATTGACACCATGGCCTCCAAAGTTGCGGATTTCTACGAAGAGGAAGTGGACAATGCCGTGGACGCCATGTCGAGCCTCATGGAACCCATGATCATGGTGATCCTGGGCGTCCTGATAGGTGGATTGGTGGTGGCCATGTACCTGCCGATCTTCAATCTCGGCAACGCGTTCTGATTTTCGTTCTCGCTGGGCGTGGGCGCTGCAGGCGCCCACGCCCATAAGGGCTGGCCGCATGTGGTGGATAGCGTTTTTCCAGACCACACTCTGGGTCTGGGTGGTGGTGGCGGTCTGCCTCGGGTTGGTCATCGGCAGCTTCCTCAACGTCGTGATCCACCGCTTGCCGATCATGCTGGAGCGCGAATGGCGCGAGCATTGTGCGGAACTGAACGGTACCACGGCCGCCGCGGGTGAGCCCTACAACCTGGTGGTGCCGCGCTCGCGCTGTCCGCATTGCCGCCACCTGATTCAAGCACTGGACAACATCCCGCTGCTCAGTTTCCTGCTGCTGCGCGGCCGCTGCCGTCATTGCGGCGCGCGCATTTCTCTGCGTTATCCGGTCGTCGAGCTGATTTCGGGGCTGCTCTCGGGTTGGCTGGCCTGGCATTTCGGCTTTACCTGGGCGGCCGGCGGGGCCTTGCTGCTCACTTGGGCGCTGCTGGCGCTCGCGGTCATTGATCTCGATACGCAACTGCTGCCCGACAGGATTACCCTGCCCATCCTGTGGCTGGGGTTGATATTCAACCTCGGACACGCGTTCGCCGACTTGCGGTCAGCGGTCATCGGCGCGCTCGCCGGATATCTGAGCTTGTGGTGTGTCTATCAGATTTTCAAACTCATCACCGGCAAAGAAGGCATGGGTCATGGAGATTTCAAGCTCTATGCGCTGCTGGGCGCCTGGCTGGGTTGGCAACGCCTGCCGCTGATTATTCTGATCGCCGCGGCTTCGGGTGCGATCGTCGGCATCGGCTTGATCGCCATACGCCGCAGCCAGCGTGGCACGCCGATTCCCTTCGGGCCCTATCTGACAGTGGCCGGCTGGATTGCGTTGGTGTGGGGCCCCGAGATCACGCGCGCTTATTTCTCGCTCTGGGGCGTGGCCTGACGACATGCTCAGCGTAGGGCTGACCGGTGGAATCGCGAGCGGCAAAACCGAGGCGGCTGCCGCCTTCGCGCGGCTTGGCGCACCGGTAATGGATGCCGACGCCATTGCCCGGGAGCTGACGGCCCCCGGTGCGCCGGGCCTTGCGCAACTGGTCGCGGTACTCGGCGCGCAGATACTGGACCGGCACGGCCGGCTGCAACGGGCTGCTTTGCGCCGACAGTTGTTTGCGGACGCGGACCTGCGCGCGCGCGTGCAAGCGGTTCTGCACCCGCTGATCATCCAGCGCATGCAAGCCGCCCTTGAGGATTGCCAAGCGCCTTACGCGCTGGCCGTGATTCCGCTGCTCATCGAAGCGCCCGCCGCACGCGCGCTCGTGGACCGCGTGCTGGTTGTGGACTGCCCCGAGCCCGTGCAACTCTCGCGGCTTATGTCACGTGACGGCGAGAGCGAGGTCACCGCGCAAGCCATACTGGCAACCCAGGCGTCCCGCACCCTGCGGCTGGCGGCGGGAGATGATATTCTCATCAACACGGGCACGCTGCACGAGCTGGTCGCGGGCGTGGCTGAGCTGCACCAACTGTACATGGATATCGCCGGCCCGCGAGCGCAGTCCCGGCGGGCGGCGCGGCTACCTATGAGCGGTACTGGCATCTGACATGTTGAACGCCGAGCAGGACCCGGTTACAGAGCTTTTGCCGGCTGAATGGCTGGTGTACGAGCAGCCGTTGACCGAGCGCATCCGCACCTTCCTGCGCCTGGAATTCCTGTTCGAGCAATGCGAACATCACCTGCGGCTTACCTCGCCCTGGGACAGCCGCGCGGCGCTCGCCGCCATTCTGGAGATCGGCGCGTTGCTCACCCGCGGCGACGTGCGTACCGAGGTGCTCAAGGAACTCGAACGCTGCCTGTATTTCCTGAGCCGGCTTGCCGGCAGTCCCGAAGTGGACAATGCGCGCCTGCAGTCGGTGCTGGCTGAACTCGAAACCCTGCGCAAGGCCATGAACGGCGATGGCCGACCGCTCGGCCAGATGCTCAAGGACAACGAGTTTCTCAACACCATCCGCAACCGCATGGCAATTCCCGGTGGTACCTGCCAGTTCGACTTGCCCGCGTATCACGCCTGGCTAAGCCAGCCGCACTCCAGGCGCAATCCCGACATGCAGGCATGGCTGGAGGAAATCCGCCCGCTGCGTGACACCATCAGCCTGCTACTGGCGCTCAGCCGTGAAAGCGCGATGCCCACGCGCGAAGTGGCTGAACAGGGCATGTTCATGCGCGTCCTGGACGCAGCTTCCTGTCCGCTGGTGCGCGTCATGGTGCCAGCCACCAGCAGCGTGTTCCCGGAAATCAGCGCCGGACGCCAGCGCATCACCATCCATTTCCTGGAACGCCAGGAAGCCGGCGGGCGCGCCCAGTTGGTCAAGTCCGACATCAGCTTCAGACTGGTGTGCTGCCAGTTGTGAAGCCGGTCGATCCGCACACCACAGCCACAGGGGTCGTCGCCTGCCCGCACTGCGGCAAAGCCGTCAGTTGGGATGCCGTATCGGCATGGAAACCATTCTGCAGCGAACGCTGCCGTCTCATCGATCTCGGCGGCTGGTTGGCAGGGAAACATGCGATCCCGGGCGATGCCGCACCGGTACGCGAAGATGAATCGCCAGATTAACCGCGCCAGAAACCGCGGATTCCCGCCACTCCGTAGCCACCCAGCTCGCGGACTTGCGCCAAGTCTTCCGCACGCAGGCCGCCGATCGCATACACCGGCAACTGACTGAGCGCGGCGAGGGATTTGAAGCCCCCCCACCCGAGTGGCTGGGCCTGCGCATGGCTCGGCGTAGGCAAAACCGGGCCCAAAATCACGTAATCCAGGCCCAGGTCCTGCGCCCGGTGAACTTGCGCTTCAGCGTGACAGGATGCGCCGCACAGGAATTCCCGCGGCATCGGTCGGTGTTCAATCTGTGCCAGGCGCACACCGTTCAGGTGCACGCCGTCCGCGTTCAACTCGCTCGCCCACTCCGGATCCGCATTCAGCACTACGCGCGCGCCGAACTCGCGGCACAGGCGGATGACCTCGCGTGCCAGGCCAGCATAGGTGGCCCGAGCCAGAGCGGGCGCCCTCAGTTGCACGAATTCCAGGCCGTGCTGCAGGGCGTTGCCAAGTTGGCGGAGAAAGTCTTCCCGATCGGCACCGGGTGAAGGTGTGACCAGCATGTGCGGCGGCAAGCGCAGCGCCCTGACAATCGGGGCATCGGCCGGCAACAGATTCAGTCCAACGAGTGCCTCAGGCCGCATCCAGGCAAAAGCCTGACCCTCGTGCGCCTGGGCTGCACCGCTGTAGCGCTGCACCCGCCACACATTCAGCTCGACCCGCCGCTCGGGGTAATCATGACTCAGCTGCAGCCACGCCTGAGCCGCATGCACCGTGAGCCCAAGTTCCTCCTGCAGTTCGCGTTCCAACGCCGCCCGCGGCGTCTCGCCGGCTTCGATCTTTCCGCCCGGGAACTCCCAATATCCCGCCCAGGGCTTGCCGGCCGGCCGCTGGTTGACCAGCACCCGGCCTTGTCCGTCCTTGAGCACCGCGGCGACTACTTGAATGATTTGCATCCAGCATCTGGCGCGGCCAAAGACCGCACAACCCCCCTCACTCTTGCCTCTCCCCGGAAATGGGGAGAGGAGACAAGGTGAAGGCGGCGGCGCAAACTAACTCAAGCGCCCGTGACATTGCTTGTATTTCAACCCCGATCCACAGGGACAGGGTTCGTTGCGGCCGACCTTGCGTCCTTCGCGCACGAAGGTGGTAACCGGCGCGGGCTGTGCCTGGGCAGGCGGTGGACTGTCGCCGCCAGCCACGGCGCTTTGCGCCTCGGCATGCTGGAACTGCATGGCGCGCGCGCGCCGGCGCTGCTCCTCGACCGCGGCTACGTCCTCCTGCGTGCGGACCTGTACCTTGGCCAGAATGCTGACTACGTCGTTTTTGAGCCGGTCCAGCAGATCGGAAAACATGATGAAGGCTTCGCGTTTGTATTCCTGCTTGGGATTGACCTGGGCAAAACCCCGCAGGTGGATGCCGGCACGCAGATAATCCATGTTGGCGAGATGCTCACGCCACAGATTGTCGAGCACCTGCAGCAGTACCGCTTTCTCGAACTGGCGCATGACCTCCGCGCCGGTCTGCTGCTCCTTGGCCTTGTAAGACGCCAGGAACGCGTCCACGATCTTCTCGCGCAGGGTTTCCTCGTGCAGGCTGGCGTCGCTCGCCAGCCAGCCCTGGATGTCGAGCTTCTGGCCGAAATCGCGTTCCAGGTGCTCCTGCAGCCCGGGAACATCCCATTGCTCTTCCACGCTCTGCGGCGGAATGTGCTCGCTGATGACGCCGTTGAGCACATCGCCGGAAATGTTGCGGATGGTGCCGGATATGTCGGCTGCGCTCAGCAGTTCATTGCGCTGCTCGTAGATCACCTTGCGCTGGTCGTTGGCCACGTCGTCGTATTCCAGCAGTTCCTTGCGGATGTCGAAGTTGTGAGCCTCGACCTTGCGCTGCGCGCTTTCGATGGCACGCGTGACCCAGGGATGCTCAATGGCCTCGTCGCCCTTGACGCCAAAGCGCTGCATGATGCCTTTGACGCGGTCGCCGGCGAAGATGCGCATGAGGTTGTCTTCCAGCGACAGGAAGAAGCGGCTCGAGCCGGGATCGCCCTGACGGCCGGAGCGGCCGCGCAACTGGTTGTCGATGCGCCGCGACTCATGGCGTTCACTGCCGACGATGTGCAGGCCGCCGGCCGCGACCACGGCGGCGTGGCGCTGCTGCCAGTCGGCGCGCACGCGCTCACGTTCCGCCTCGCCGGCTTCCGGCGGCAGCGCCTTGAGCTCCGCATCCAGGCTTCCGCCCAGCACGATATCCGTGCCGCGCCCGGCCATGTTGGTGGCAATGGTGACGGTGCCGGGACGCCCGGCCTGGGCAATGATGTGGGCTTCGCGCTCGTGCTGCTTGGCGTTCAGCACCTCATGCGGGATCTTCTCCTTTTTGATGAGCGCCGAGAGCACCTCGGAGTTTTCGATGGATGCGGTGCCCACCAGCACCGGCTGGCCGCGGCCGTGAGCCTCGCGGATTTCGTTGATCACCGCCTGGAATTTTCCCTTGGCGTTCAGGTACACGTGATCCGGCCGGTCTTCGCGAATCATGGGTTTGTTGGTGGGAATCACCACGACTTCCAGGCCGTAAATCTCGTGGAACTCGGCGGCCTCGGTGTCCGCGGTGCCGGTCATGCCCGCGAGTTTCTTGTACAGGCGGAAATAATTCTGGAAGGTGATCGAGGCGAGCGTCTGGTTCTCGGCCTGGATCTTCACGCCCTCCTTGGCTTCGATGGCCTGATGCAGGCCTTCGGACCAGCGCCGCCCGGGCATGGTGCGGCCGGTGAACTCGTCCACGATCACCACCTCGCCGTCCTTGACGATGTATTCCACCTCACGGTGATACAGAGCGTGCGCGCGCAGCGCCGCGTTGATTTGGTGCATGAGCATGATGTTGGAGGCGTCATACAGCGAGTCGTTCTCCTTGAGCAACCCGGCCTTGATCAGCAGATCCTCGATTTTCTCGTGGCCGGCCTCGGTCAGGTACACCTGCTTCTGTTTCTCATCCACGCTGAAGTCGCCCGGCCCGTCCTCTTCTTCCTGCCTGGTGAGCCGCGGTACCAGCACGTTAACCTTGCGATACAGCTCAGTGTTGTCGTCCACCGCCCCGGAGATGATCAGCGGCGTGCGCGCCTCGTCAATCAGGATGGAGTCCACTTCGTCCACGATCGCGTAATGCAACTCGCGTTGCACCTTGTCTTCGAGACGGAAGGCCATGTTGTCGCGCAGATAATCAAAGCCGAATTCATTGTTGGTGCCGTAGGTGATATCGGCGCCGTAGGCGGCGCGCTTGGTCTCCGCATCCTGGCCCACCAGGATGACCCCGACCTGCATGCCGAGTGCCGCGTACACCGGGCGCATCCAGTCGGCATCGCGTTGCGCCAGATAATCGTTGACCGTGACCACGTGCACGCCGCGCCCGGCGATGGCGTTGAGATACACCGCGAGCGTCGCCACCAGGGTCTTGCCCTCGCCGGTGCGCATCTCGGCGATCTTGCCGCGATGCAGCACCATGCCGCCGAGCAACTGCACGTCGAAATGGCGCATCCCGAGGGTGCGACGCGCGGCCTCGCGCACCGCCGCAAAGGCTTCCGGCAGCAGATCATCCAGCGCTGCGCCGTCGGCGTGGCGCTGGCGGAATTCCGCGGTCTTGGCCTGGAGCGCCTCTTCGGAAAGCGCCTGCAGTTGCGTTTCCATGGCGTTGATGCGTGCCACGACATGGCCCGCGTTGCGCAGCAACCGCTGGTTGCGGCTGCCGAAAATCCGCTTGAGTAAATTGCTTGGCATGCGTGCTGGGAGCCACCCGCTGAAAGTGTCAGGGCGGGCTGTGGCCCGCAAACCCGCCTGCCATATAGGCGCACGGGCGTGAATTCAAGGCGGTTGCTGGGATTTGGCCGCCGGACCGGGTCAGGCTCGGCCGGCAGCGGGAACAGGGCAGCCGGAAAGCCGCAATGCGGCGCGCTGCCTCAGTCGAAGCTGTGCGGCACCGCGGCGACCCGCAGTTGCCCCACACTGTTCACAAACTGGGCCGGATTGACCGGCTTGCCATTGTATAGGACTTCAAAATGAACGTGGGGACCGGTGGAACGGCCGGTAGAGCCCAGCAAGGCGATTTCCTGGCCCTTTTTCACCACCTCGCCTACATGCACCAGCAGCTTTTCACTATGGCCGTAGAGCGTGGAGTAGCCGTTGCCGTGATCGATTTCCACCATATCGCCGTAACCCGCACGCGGGCCGGCCCAGGTCACCACACCCGCGGCCACCGCTTTGACGGGCTCGCCTTCCGGACCGGCAAAATCAATGCCCGGATGAAATGACAGCTCGCCGGTGAACGGGTCGATGCGCATGCCGAACGGCGAACTTTCATAGCCTTCCACCACCGGCGGACCGGAGGGTCGCGCCTGCAACTGCACGGCCCGATGCATCAGCAGGCCCTCCAGCACCGTAAGCTGCTGTTCACGGCTGTTGATCTGGTCCGAAAGCTGGTCGAGGTCGTCGAGAAAGTCCGGCAGCCCCACGTGCTGCAGCGGAGCGCTGATCTCGGGGCCGCCTTCGGCCGGCGGGGCGCTGAAATTGAACTCGCCATGTTTCAGCCCGGCCATGCGCGTAAGCAGCTGCCCGAGGGCGTCCAGCCGGGTGATGTGCGCCTGCAGTGCGCCCACCTTGGCGGACAGGGCGTCGATATTCACTTGCGCGACCTGTTTGGCGTGCGCCACCTCGCGCGCCTGGGTATTGAACTGTGCCTGCAATGCCTGCACATGGCTGGACGGCCTGGCCAGCCAGCTGGACGTGAGATAACCGGCCACGAACAGCACTGCCGCCGCCAGCAGGCCGGCGAATGCGGTACCCGCAAGGCAGGCAGGCCGCGTCAGATCAAACTGGCGCAGCCGACCCTGTTTTATAAATAAAATCTGGCTCATGTACCCAATTTCCGTATAACCTGTCATTCACGATGCAACCGAGATCCCAGTCACTCAAGGCATTGCTCAGCGGCAACACCGAATTAAGACAATTGACGGCGACCGTCCGTGAGCTGCAGCAACTGCACAAAACGGTGTGCCGCTTGCTGCCCGATGCTCTGCGCGGCCATTGTCTGGGTGTCGAGCAGCCGGCCGATACGCTGATCATTTATATGGATAACGCGGCCAACGCCACGCTGATCCGCTACCAGCAACGTCAACTTCTGTCCCAGCTCGCAAACCTGCGACGGTCCTGCAAACACCTCAAGGTGCGGATCCTGCCGCCGGCGGCGCCACCGCCCACTCCCAAACGCGTGTCCCGTTCCTTGCCGGAATCCGTTCGCGCCATGCTGCAGAACACGGCCACGGGGCTGGAGGATGGACCCCTCAGCCGTTCGCTTCGCAACCTTGCCCGCCGCAGCCCGCGGACATAGTTCCCGCCCAGCGCAGCTGCCGCAGGTGTCTAGAGCGCGTGCACCGGAGTCATGTAGGAAATCGGTGCCGCGGCCGCGTCATCAAATGTGACTTCTTCCCAAGCCGTTTTCTGCGCGCGCAGTGCGCGCAACAGAGTGTTGTTGAGACCGTGACCCGACTTGTAGGCGCTGAATGCCCCGATCAGGCTGTGGCCGAGCAGATACAAATCGCCGATGGAATCCAGAATCTTGTGCTTGACGAACTCGTCCTCGTAGCGCAATCCGTCCTCGTTGAGAATGCGGTAATCGTCGAGCGCAATGGCGTTATCCAGCGAGGCGCCCAGCGTCAGGTGTTTCTGGCGCAGCATTTCAATATCGCGCATGAACCCGAAGGTGCGCGCACGACTCACTTCCTTGACGAACGAGGTGGTGGAAAAATCCACGCTCGCGCTCTGCGTGTGCTTTTTGAAAATCGGGTGATCGAAATCGATCTGGAAGCTGACCTTGAATCCGTCGAAGCGTTCAAAGCGCGCCCATTTGTCGCCGTCGCGCACTTCTACGGTGTCGCGGATACGGATGAAGCGCTTGTGGGCGTTCTGCTCTTCGATACCGGCGGACTGCAGCAGGAACACGAACGGTCCGGCGCTGCCATCCATGATCGGCACTTCCGCGGCGCTCAGATCCACATAGGCGTTATCAATGCCCAGACCGGCGAAGGCGGACAACAGGTGTTCGACGGTGGAAACGCGCACCTCGCCGTCCACCAGCGTGGTGCCGAGCATGGTGTCGCCGACGTGTTCGGCGTTAGCGCGGATCTCGACGGGTTGCTCCAGATCCACGCGGCGAAACAGCACCCCGGTATTGGGAGCCGCCGGGCGCAGGGTCATGTAAACCTTTTCGCCGGTGTGCAGTCCCACGCCAGTGGCGCGGATCGAATTCTTGAGCGTGCGCTGTTTCAACATGCGGTCGTGCAATCTGCCCTGTCAGGAATCGCGTGCCCGCCTGTCCCCGGTTGACGGACGCCTGCTTGTAGCGTGTACCGAGCACGGCAGTTCGCCACGGGCTACCCTCCACGCGCGCCTGCTGGTGAACGAGCGTGTACGGTATCACAGCGCCGCCTGCAGCCTCAAGGATTTCATGACCTTACATCAGGTTTTTTCAGTCCGCCTGTCGCCTCAGAAAGGCGGGGATGTCGAGGTAGTCCTGACTTTGGGGGTCATGATCACCCCGGTCCCGCTGCCGCGCGTAAGCGGGGCGCTCGAGCTTTTTCCAGTCCGGGCGTTCATCGGTGCCCGTACGTGCCAGGGACACGAACTCGGGCGCGGGCACCGCCACGGGCACCGGCTTCGCCGCCGTTGTCGCCTGCATTTGCGGACGGGTCAGGCCGGTGGCCACCACCGTCACCCGGATTTCGTCGTTCATGGAGGGATCGAGGACGGTACCGACCTTGATGGACGCATCCTCGACCGCGTAACTGTGGGCGATGTCCATGACTTCCTCGTATTCACCCATGGTCAGATCCATGCCCGCGGTGATGTTCACCAGAATGCCGCGCGCTCCCTGCAGGTTGATGTTTTCCAGCAGCGGACTGGTGACCGCCGCTTCGGTGGCGCGACGCGCGCGCCCCTCGCCGCTCGCGTGACCGGTGCCCATCATTGCGGTACCCATTTCCGCCATCACCGTGCGCACATCGGCGAAATCCAGGTTCATGAGTCCCGGCCGCGTGATGATGTCGGCGATGCCGCGCACCGCGCCGTGCAGCACCTCGTTGGCCGCCTGAAACGCCTGTAACACGGGCACGTCGCGTCCCAGCACCGCCGAAAGTTTCTCGTTGGGGATCACGATCAGCGAGTCCACGTATTGCGCGAGTTCAGTCAATCCCTGCTCCGCCACTTTCATGCGCTTGCTGCCTTCATGCGGAAACGGCTTGGTCACCACCGCCACCACCAGCACGTCCAGTTCTTTGGCCACCTGCGCCACCACCGGTGCGGCGCCGGTACCGGTGCCGCCGCCCATGCCGGCGGTGATGAACACCATGTCGCTGCCGCGCAGCACCTCTTCCAGGCGGTCGCGATCCTCGAGCGCGGCTTGTTTGCCGGTTTCCGGATTGGAACCGGCGCCCAGCCCGCGGGTGAGATTGCTGCCGATCTGCAGCGTGGTGCGAGCGTTGATTTTCTTCAGCACCTGCGCGTCGGTATTGATGGCGACGAAATCCACGCCCTCGATGCCGCTTGCCAGCATGTGCTGCACGGCGTTGCCGCCGCCACCGCCCACGCCCACCACCTTGATGACGGCACTCTGATTCACGTCCTCTTCAATTGTCCAGTTCATGTCCCGGTCTCCTCTGCTGGTTGCGAAATCCACTCAAAACGAACCCTGAAACCACTGCTTCATGCGCTGCCATACATCTCTGACGTTCACGTTGCCCGCCAGTCGCCGCGAGCCGCCGTCGTGCGGCTGGCTCTGCGCGCCGAACAACAACAAGCCCACGCCGGTGGCGTGAATCGGGTTGCGCACCACGTCCGCCAGTCCGGTGACGTACTGCGGCACGCCCAGGCGCACCGGCGAATGGAATACTTCTTCGGCGAGCTCCACCGCGCCTTCCATCTTGGCGCTGCCGCCGGTGAGTACTACGCCCGCGGGCACCGCGTCCTCGAAGCCGCTGCGCCGCAGTTCCGCCTGCACCAGGCTGAAGAGTTCCTCGTAACGCGGCTCGACCACTTCGGCGAGCGTCTGGCGTGCCAGGCGCCGCGCGGGCCGCTCGCCGACGCTCGGCACCTCGATGGTCTCGTCGGCGCTCGCGAGTTGCGGCAGCGCGCAGGCGTACTTGATCTTGATGTCCTCGGCGTGATGCGTGGGCGTGCGCAGCGCTACGGCGATATCGTTGGTCACCTGGTCGCCGGCAATCGGGATCACCGCGGTATGGCGGATGGCACCCTCGGTGAACACCGCGATGTCGGTGGTGCCGCCGCCGATGTCCACCAGGCACACGCCTAGGTCCTTCTCGTCCTCGTTGAGCACCGCGTAACTGGAAGCCAGTTGCTCGAGAATGATGTCGTCCACCTTCAGCCCGCAGCGCTCCACGCAGCGCACGATGTTTTGCGCGGCGCTGAGCGCGCCGGTAACGATGTGCACGTGCACTTCGAGGCGCACCCCGGACATGCCCACGGGCTCGCGGATGCCGTCCTGGCCGTCAATCACGAAGTCCTGCGGCAGCACATGCAGGATTTTCTGGTCCGCCGGCACGCTCACCGCGCGTGCCGCGTCGATCACGCGCTCCACGTCGAGCGCGGTCACCTCCTTGTCGCGGATGGCCACCACCCCATGCGAATTCAGGCTGCGCACGTGGCCGCCGGCGATGCCGGTATATACCGAATGGATCTGGCAACCGGCCATCAATTCGGCCTCGGCCACCGCGCGTTGGATGGACTGCACCGTGGACTCGATGTTGACCACCACCCCGCGCTTCAGGCCGCGCGAGGGGTGCGAACCGATGCCGACGATCTCGATGGCGCCGTCCGCGAGAATCTCGCCGACGATGGCCACCACCTTGGAGGTGCCGACGTCGAGTCCCACGATGAGTTGCTTGTCGGTCTTTCTAACCATTTGGACGAACCTCGTTGGTAGTTGCGCAGGTTCCTGGTGATCCACCGCTGGAGCCCAGACCAGCCGCCACGCACGGCGGACTGCAGACCTGCGAGCCATCCATGGCGACAGCGCCAGCTCGGCGTTCCTGCCTCGCGTTTGTCGTGGCGGGAGTGCCACCGGCACTCCCGCAAAAACCCACGGCAAACCCATTGGTGTAGCGCATGTCCACATAGGCCACGTTCGGCAACTGACTCGCCAGCGTCGGCAAAGCCACGCTGACAAACCGTTCAAGCCGCAGCTCGGCGTTTTCGCGACCGAGGCGCACCTCCAGGCCATCGTCCAACCGCAGGTTGGCATCGCCGCGCGCATCCACACTGAGTTGCCGTAAAACCAGGGCGTGTGGCGCGAGCAACGCGACGAAGGTGCGGTACTCGGCGAGCAAATCCGCTTCGCTGCCCTGCGGGCCATTCAGCACCGGCAACTGGGCCCAGGCGGCGTCATCGGAGTGCACGAACACGCGGCCCCCGGCATCCATCAGCCCGCTGCCATTCCAGCGCACCACCGGCTGCTCTTCGGTGACTTCCACGTACAGCGTGTGCGGCCAACTGCGGCGCACTGCGGCGCTCGCCACCCACGGCAGCGCCGCAACCGCCGTGCGTACCGCGTCCACATGCGTGGTGAAGAATCCGCTGCCCAGCGCCGAGCGCACCGCGCCCTGCACCGCCAGCGGCGGCACATGCTCGAGCCTGCCGGTAATCACCAATTGCGTGAGCGCAGGCCCGGCCAACAGCGGCGACGCATAATGCACGGTCGAGGCGATTCCCGCGGCCAGCAACAACCCGAGGAGGCCGCCGCCGATCACCTGTCCCCGCGTGACGTGCAGGCCGATGCGGGAAATGCGCGTATTCATGAGTGCGCCTCCTGGTCGGATACGACAGGCGCGTGCGCGGCCGCCAGATGCTGCGGCAACTCGGCCGCCATCGCGCCGATGTCGCCGGCACCCAGCGTAAGCAGCAGATCGCCGTCGCGCAGCACGCCCGCGAGTGCCTGCGGCAAATCCCGGGTATGCAGCACGAACACCGGATCCACGCGCCCGCGGTTGCGGATGGAGCGCGCCAGCGCACGTGCATCCGCGCCGGCAATCGGCGCTTCGCCTGCGGCGTACACCTCGAGCAACACCAGGGCGTCCACCTGCGACAGCACTTCGGCGAAGTCCTCGAACAGGTCGCGCGTGCGGCTGTAGCGGTGCGGCTGGAAGGCCACCACCAACCGTCGTTCCGGCCAGCCTTCACGCGCCGCCTGAATCGTGACCGCGAGTTCACGCGGATGGTGGCCGTAATCGTCCACCAGCAATACCCGGCCGACGGGAGTGGCGAGTTCACCGTGTATCTGGAAGCGCCGGCCTACGCCCTGAAAACCGGCGAGCGCTTTGAGCACCGCATCGTCGTTCACGCCCAAATCCTGCGCCACCACCATGGCGGCCAGGGCATTCAATACGTTGTGGCGGCCGGCCAGGTTCAGGGTGACCTCCAGCGGCGCACGCTGACCGGGCCGCCATGCCTTGAAATGCGTCTTGCGGCCATCGCGGCGAATCTCGCCGGCGCGGAAATCCGCGCTATCGGCGGTGCCGTAAGTGAGCATCGGGCGCGCCACTTGCGGCAACACCTCGCGCAGTTCGGCATCGTCCAGACACAGCACCGCGAGGCCGTAAAACGGCAGGTGGTGCAGAAACTCCACGAACGTGGCGCGCAGCCGGCTGAAATCGCCCTGATAGGTGCCGAGGTGGTCGGCGTCGATATTCGTGACCACGGCAATCAGCGGCTGCAAGTGCAGGAACGAGGCGTCGCTTTCGTCGGCCTCGGCCACCAGATATCGCCCGGTGCCGAGATGCGCGTGGCTACCGGCGCTGATGAGCCGGCCGCCGATCACGAAGGTGGGATCCAGCCCGCCCTCGGAGAGCACGCTCGCCACCAGACTGGTGGTGGTGGTCTTGCCGTGGGTGCCGGCCACGGCGATGCCGGAGCGGAAACGCATGAGTTCGGCCAGCATCTCCGCGCGCTGCACCACCGGCGTGCGCCGCGCGTGCGCCGCCGCCACTTCCACGTTGTCCTCGCGCACCGCGCTCGAAACCACCACCACATCCGCATCCCCGAGATTCTCGGCGCGGTGCCCCAGCAGCACGCGCACCCCCAAGCCGGCAAGACGCCGGGTGACGGCGTTCACGCGCAGATCCGAGCCGCTCACCTGATAGCCGAGATTCAGCAGCACTTCGGCGATACCGCCCATGCCGGCGCCGCCGATGCCGACCAGATGGATGCGGCGGATGCGGCGCATGAGTTCGTTCACGACGCGCCTCCCGCCTGCAGGCAGGCTTCGGCCACCTTGAGCGCGGCCTGCGGTCTGGCGAGCGCGCGCGCGCGTTGCGCCATGGCCAGAAGGATTTTCCGATCCTCACCCAGGCGTTGCAGTTCGGCCTGCAGACTCGCAGCGGAGAGCGCCGCTTGCGGCAGCAGTTCGGCCGCAGCGGCGCGCACCAGGAATTGCGCATTGCGCGTCTGGTGGTCATCCACCGCCGCCGCGAACGGCACCAGCACCGCGCCCAGTCCGGCCGCGGCGAGTTCCGCAATCGTGAGCGCACCGGCGCGGCACACCGCGAGATCCGCCCAGCCATAGGCCGCGGCCATGTCCTCGATGAACGGCGTGACGCGCGCCTCGACGCCATGTTCGCGGTACGCGGCAGTCACCGCCTCCGCATCGCGTGCACCGGTTTGATGCCAGACTTCCGGACGCGGCCGTGCTTGCCATTGGGCAATCGCCGCCGGCACGATTTGATTCAGGACCTGCGCTCCCTGGCTACCGCCGATCACCAGCACCCGCAGGGCGCCAATGCGGCCGGCGAAGCGCAGCTCCGGCACAGGCAAGGCGGCAATCGCGCTGCGCACCGGATTGCCGATGAATTCGGCACGGCGTGCGGCGCTGAAACTGCCGGGAAACCCTTCGAGCACGCGCCGCGCCAAATGGCTGAGTGCGCGGTTGGTAACGCCCGGCACGGCGTTCTGCTCGTGCAGCACCAGCGGACAGCCGCTCAGGCGCGCCGCCAAACCGCCCGGCCCGCTCGCGAATCCGCCCATGCCGAGCGCCGCCGCCGGCCGCAGCCGCCGGAAAATCCGCCGCGCCTGCTGCACCGCACGTGCCACGCGCCACGGCGACATCAACAGGGTCCTCCAACCCTTGCCGCGCAGACCGCCGACGTCAATCCATTCCACGGGAATGCCGGTCGCGGGCACCACGCGCGCTTCCAATCCGGCGCGCGTGCCGATCCAGACAACTTCATGGCCACGCGCGCGCAACACGTCGGCTACCGCCAATGCGGGGAAGACATGGCCGCCTGTGCCGCCTGCCATAATCACGATCTTCATGGACCTCTCGTTGTGCATGGACCCATCCATGGTGCGTTCACCAGCCGGTACATCCATGTACCGGCGCTCGGCCGGAGCGGAATGCCACCGGCATTCCGCTGAATACCCCGGCCTCGCCCACCAGCCATGATTACAACCTTCATATCTCCAACTCTGCCCGCAGAATCTTCCCAGGTGCACGCACCGGCCTCTCTGCTGCGCGGTATTTCATGCGGGCACGCTGCGTTCCAGCCAGTTGCGGCTGGAGCGCGTTTCCGTGTTCACGCGCAGAATCAAACCGATGGCCGCACAGATCACGATCAGGCTGCTGCCGCCATAACTCATGAGCGGCAGCGTCAGGCCCTTGGTGGGCAATGCGCCCATGTTCACGCCCATGTTGATGAACGCCTGCAGGCCGATCCACAGGCCCAGGCCGAAGGCGAGTTGCGCACCGAACAGTTGGCCGGCGCGCGCCGCCCGGCGTGCGATCACCACCGCGCGCCAGGTGAACACGAAGTACAACGCGATCACCGCCATACAGCCCAGCAGCCCGAGTTCCTCGGCCAGCACCGCGAACAGGAAATCGGTGTGCGCCTCCGGCAGGTAGAACAGCTTCTGCACGCTCTCGCCCAGGCCCACGCCGAAGAAACCGCCGCGCCCGATGGCAATCAGCGAATTGGTGAGCTGGAAGCCGCTGTCGAACGGATGGCTCCAGGGATGCAGAAAGCCGGTGAGACGTTCCAGCCGGTACGGCGAAGCCACGGCCAGTACCACGAAACCCAGCACGCCCAGCACCGCGAGGCCGGTGAAATCGCGCAGGCGCGCGCCGCCGAAGAACAGCATGGCCATGGCCGTGGCGATCAGCACCATGGCGGCGCCGAAATCCGGCTCCATCAGGAGCAGCAGCGCCGCCAGGCCCACCACCAGCATGGGCTTGAGCGAGCCGCTGAAGCGCTCCGCGAGTTCCGCCTGCCGGCGCACCACGTAGCCGGCTATATATATGAGTATCAGCAGGCGTGCCGGCTCCGACACCTGCAGGCGGAACGGCCCGAGATCGAGCCAGCGGATGCTGCCGTTGACGTAGCGGCCGATGCCCGGGATCAGCACCACCGCGAGCATCGCCAGCGCCAGCATCAACAGCGGGAAAGTACCGCGCAACCACCAGCTGAGCGGCACGTGGTAAACCACGGCCGCCACGCACAGGCCCGCAACTGCGTAGGCCAACTGGCGCTCGAGGAAATAAAACGGGTTACCGGTGGCCTTCTCGGCCAAGGTGATCGAGGCCGAGGCCACCATCACCAGTCCCAGGCCGAGAATCACCGCCGCCGTCACCCACAGCACACGGTCGGGCGCGGGCATGCGGCGGCCGGCGATGGCGCGTGCCTCAGTCATCGCCCAGCCTCCTCACGGCCTCGGCAAACACGCGGCCGCGGTGCTCGAAATTGTCGAACATGTCGAGACTCGAACAGGCCGGCGACAGCAGCACCCAGTCGCCCGGCTGCGCGCGCGCGGCGGCCTGCGCCACGGCGGCCTCCATGTCCTTGACGCGTACGCTCGGCACGCGTCCGGCAAGTGCTTGTTCAATGACCCCGGCATCTTTGCCGAGCAGCACCACGGCCCTTGCCTTGCCGGCCAGCGCCCGCGCGAGCGGCGCGAAGTCCTGGTGCTTGCCGTCACCACCCGCGATCAGCACCAGCGGCTGACTGGCGCCGGCGACCGCGGCCAGGGTCGCGCCCACGTTGGTGCCCTTGGAATCGTCGTAATACGCGACGCCGCGGCGCGTGCCGAGGTACTGCATGCGGTGCGGCAGGCCGGCGAACTCCCTGAGCGCCGCCAGCATCGCGGGCCGCGGCAGGCCGGCGGCTTCACCGAGCGCCAGCGCCGCAAGCGCATTGGCGACATTGTGTGTGCCGCGGATGCGCAGCTCGGAAACCGCCAGCAGCCTTTCGGCACCGCGCGCCAGCCAAGTTACATCGCCGTGCCCGATCAATCCGTAATGCGCGTCCCGCGGCGCGTCCAGACCGAAGCTGATTTGTTTCTGTTCCGCCTGCGGCATGCGGCGCACCTGCGCATCCTCACGGTTGATGACCGCGGTTCCGCAGTGCCGGAAAATGCGCGCCTTGGCGGCGGCATAGTCGGCAACGCTCGCGTAGCGGTCCATGTGATCCGGCGAAACGTTGAGCACCGTAGCCGCGACGCAACGCAAGGACTCGGTGACCTCCAACTGGAAACTCGACAGCTCCAGCACGTAGAGCGCGGGTTCGCTGGCGCGGATCAAATCCAGCGCGGGCGTGCCCAGATTGCCGCCCACGCGCGCCTCGATCCCGGCACGCTCCGCCATCCGGCCCACAAGCGTGGTCACGGTACTCTTGCCGTTGGAACCGGTGATGCCCACCACCGGGGCACGCACCGTGCGCGCAAACAACTCGATGTCCCCGAATACCGGCAGGCCGCGGGCGCGTGCCGCCTCGAGAAACGGCACGTGAGCCGCCACTCCCGGCGACACCAGCACCTGTTCGGCGCCCGCCAGTGCCTGCTCGGAGAATCCGCCCACGAACACCGCCGCCTGCGGCACCAGCTCGCGCAGCTGCGCCAGCGCCGGCGGCCGTGTACGGCTGTCGGTCACCGCCACTTCCGCGCCGCGCGCGGCCAGGAAGCGCACGCACGACAGCCCGGTGCGGCCGAGCCCCACGACCAAGGTCTTGCTGTGAACGGGCGACGTGCGCATGCGCGGCTCCCTAACGCACCTTGAGTGTGGACAAACCGATGAGCACCAGGATCACGGTCAGCACCCAGAAGCGCACGATCACGCGCGGCTCCGGCCAGCCTTTGAGCTCGAAGTGATGGTGCAGCGGCGCCATGCGGAACAGGCGCTTGCCGGTGAGCTTGAAGGAGCCGACCTGGAGAATCACCGAGGCGGTCTCCATGACAAACACCCCGCCCATGATGAACAGCACGATTTCCTGACGCACGATCACGCCCAGCGTGCCGAGCGCCGCGCCCAGGGCCAGCGCTCCCACGTCGCCCATGAACACCTGCGCCGGATAGGCGTTGAACCACAGGAATCCGAGGCCCGCGCCCACGAGCGCGCCGCAGTACACCACGACTTCGCCGGCGCCCGGCAGGTAGGGAATCGTGAGGTAATGGGCAAACACGAAATTGCCGGCTGCGTAGCCGAAGATGCCGAGCGCGCCGGCCACCATCACCGCCGGCATGATGGCCAGACCGTCGAGCCCGTCGGTGAGATTCACGGCATTGCTCATGCCGACCACCACGAACCAGGTAATCAGGATGAAGAATCCGCCGAAGCTCACCGACACGTGCTTGAGCAGCGGCACGATGTAGGCAATCTCGGCCACATTGCGATGCCCGAGATACAGGGCCACCGCGGCCGCCAGGCCCAGCAGCGACTGCAACAGGAATTTATGCGCCGGCTTCAGGCCGCGCGTGTCACGCAGCACCAGCTTCCTGTAGTCATCGGCAAAACCGATGAGCCCGAAACCCACGGTCACGCCGATCAGGATCCACACGTAGCGATTGCGCAGGTCCGACCACAACAGCGTGGTGATGATGATGGTCACCAGTATCAACGTGCCGCCCATGGTGGGCGTGCCGGCTTTCGTGAGATGCGATTGCGGCCCGTCGTCGCGCACCTGCTGGCCGATCTGGCGCAGGCTCAGGCGCCGGATCATGGCCGGGCCGGTGACAAACGACAGCACCAGCGCGGTAAGCACGCCCAATATGGCGCGGAACGTGAGATAGGAAAAGACATTGAATACCGAGTGGTGGCGCGTCAGGTATTCGGTGAGCATCAGCAGCATGGATGTCAGCCTCCGCCGGCGGCGCCCGCGAGCGCCGGGGATGCGCGCAGCGCCTCGACCACGCGCTCCATGCGCATGGCGCGCGAGCCCTTGACGAGCACGGTGATGCCGGCGCGCAGCTCGCCGCGCAGCGCCTGGATGAGCGCTTCGCAGTCCTCAAAGTGTTCGGCGCCCGCACCGAAATTCCCGCTGGCGTGGCGGCTCAGGTTGCCGCAGGTCCACAGGCGCCGCACGTCGAGGCGCCGCGCTAGTTCGCCGCACTCCGCGTGCAGCGCGGCCGCGCTGGCACCGAGCTCGCCCATGTCGCCCAACACCAGCCACACCGGATCGCCGAGACTCACGGCGAATTCGACCGCCGCCTTGAGTGACACGGGATTGGCGTTGTAGCTGTCGTCAACCAGGCGGCCGCCGTGCGCACCGGACAACACGATCAGCCGGCCATGGGTCTGCGGCACACGCGCCAGTCCGGCGCTGATCTCGCCGAGGTTTGCGCCGGCCGCCTGCGCCGCGGCCGCGGCGGCCAGTGCATTCATGACGTTGTGGCGCCCCGGCAGGGACAGGTGCACCGCCACCGTGTCGTCCGGAGTCTGCAGCGTGAATTCCCATACGCCGCCGGCAAGCTGGCGCAACGAGTCCGCGGCCGGACGAAAGTCCGCCGCCGCGCTCAGGCCGAAACTGCGCTGCGCACGACGGCCGGCCATCTCGCGCCACAGCGGTGCGAATTCATCCTCGGCATTGATCACGGCGATGCCGCCGGCAGGCAACCCGGCAAACAATGCGCCTTTCTCCAGCGCCACGCCGCGCACGCTGCCCAGCGCCTCGAGATGCGCGCTCCCGGCATTGGTGACCACCGCCACGCTGGCCGCCACCAGCGACGCCAGATAGGCGATTTCGCCGGGATGATTGGTACCCATCTCGATGACCGCGGCGCGATGCTGCGCGTTCAATTCAAGCAGCGTGAGCGGCACGCCGATGTCGTTGTTCTGGTTGCCGCGCGTGGCCAGGGTCTCGCCGCGCTGGCGCAGGACGCTCGCAATCATCTCCTTGACCGTGGTCTTGCCGTTGGAGCCGGTGACGCCCACCACGGGAATCCCGAAACCACGCCGCCAATGTGCGGCATAGACGCCAAGCGCGCGCCGCGTATCCGCCACCACGATTTGCGGCAGGCGCGCGGTCACCTGTTGTTCGACCAACGCGCCCGCGGCGCCCAGCTGTCCCGCCTGCGCCACAAAGTCGTGGCCGTCGAAATGCGCGCCGCGCAAGGCCACAAACAGCTCGTCCGCGGCGAGCCTGCGGGTGTCGGCGCTGATGCGCAGAAAATTGCGGTCTGCGCCCAGCAGCCGGCCGGCGGTGGCCGCGGCCACTTCCGAAAGCCGCGGCGCGTTCATGCCGGCACCCCGCCCAGCAGTTGCCGCACCGTGTCGCGGTCGCTGTAATCCAGATAGCGGTCGCCGACGATCTGATACTGCTCATGTCCCTTGCCGGCCAGCAGCACCACATCGCCGGCACGCGCGGCCTGCAGCGCCTCGGCGAGCGCACGCGCGCGGTCGCGCTGCACGCTCACCCGCCGGCGCTGCGTGACACCGTCCAGAATTTCCGCGACGATGGCATCGCCGTCCTCGTGGCGCGGGTTGTCGTCGGTGATGATCACGTGATCGGCCAGCTTCTCGGCGAGCGCGCCCATCTGCGGACGCTTGCCGCGATCGCGCTCGCCGCCGCAACCGAACACGCACCAGAGCTGTCCCGTGCAATGCGCGCGCGCCGCAATCAGGGCTTTTTCCAGTGCATCGGGCGTGTGCGCGTAATCCACCACCACCAGCGGCTGGCGGCCGCCGCCGAAACATTCCATGCGCCCCGGAACGGTACGTGCCTGATGCAGGGCCGCAAGCGCCTGCGCAAACGGCAGGTCCTCGGACAGCAGCACACCCAGAACCGCCAGCAGGTTTTGCGCATTGAATCGCCCGAGCAGACGCGAGCTCACCTGCCCGCTGCCGCTCGCGCCGGCGACATCGAACCGCGTGCCGCCGGCGTTCAACTGGAGTTGCGCGGCTTGCAGGGTCTGGCCGCGCGCCGCGCGGCGACTCTCCAGGCTGTAGCCAATGAGCGCGACGTCCGGCGACAAACCGGCGGCCAGCTCCCGTCCGAAGGCATCGTCCAGATTGATGACCGCGTGGCGCAATCCCGGCATCTCGAACAGGCGGCGCTTGGCGGCGCCGTAGGCCTGCATGTCGCCGTGGTAATCCAGATGGTCGCGGGTAAGATTGGTGAACACCGCGGTACGGAAGTGCACGCCGTTCAGGCGGCCCTGATCGAGCGCATGGCTGGAGGCTTCCAGGCTGACGTGGCGCACGCGCGCATCGCGGAAGCGCGCCAGCCAGGCCTGCACGCTCACCGCATCCGGCGTGGTGTGGCGGCCGGTCTGCAGATCGCCGTATACGCCGTAGCCCAGCGTGCCCAGCAGTCCGCAGGGTTTGCCGAGCTGCGTGAGGGTCTGCGCGCTCAGCAGACTCACCGAGGTCTTGCCGTTGGTGCCGGTGACCGCGATCACGCTTTGCGCGGCCGAAGGCTCGGCATAAAACCGCGCGGCGATCGGGCCCGCCTGCCGGGCCAGCTCGCGCACCGCGAATGCCGGCAGCCCGTGGAGACCCGGCAGATATTGCACCGCACCTTCAGGATCGTAGGCCACCGCGATTGCACCCCGGCGCCGGGCATCGGCCAGGTGTTGCAGGCCATGGTGGTCGTGGCCGCGTACCGCGAGGAACAGGAAGCCCGGCTGGATCTCGCGGCTGTCCAGCGCCAAACCCTGCAGCGGTTGATCGCGCTCCGGCGCAACCGGAATCACATCCTGCAGCACCGCTGCGAGCGTCGGGCCGGCGTGTGGGCGCGGTTGCGTCATCATGAGCTGTGGCCCAGATTCACCACGAACGCGGTAGTGAGGTTGCCGAGATTGTCCGGCGGGATGTCGAGCAGACGCAGCGCGCCGCTCATGACGCGCGCGAATACCGGTGCGGCCACGGTGGCCGCGTAATACTGCCCGTGCCCGGGTTGGCGGATCACCACCACCGTCACCAGGCGCGGATCGCTGGCAGGCGCCATGCCGCAGAACACGGAAATGTAATCCGTGTCGGAATAGCCACCGTGCTGCGCGATGTGCGCCGTACCGGTCTTGCCGGCGATGCGATAACCCGCCACATCGGCGAGCTTGCCGGTGCCTTCGCCCGAGACCACGGTTTCCAGCATGCGCCGCAGCGTCATCGCCACCGGTGCGGGAATGACTTGTCGGCCGGAGCTGGGTGCATCCACGCGTACGAAACTCGGCGCAATCCGTTCGCCGTTGTCAGCGAGGATGTCGTAGGCGTCGGCGAGTTGCAGCGCGGTGACCGCCACGCCATAGCCGTAGGAAATGGTCGCCTGGCGCGCGCGCGACCAGCCTTGATAGGCCGGCAAAGAGCCGGTGACTTCACCGGGAAAGCCGCTGCCGCTCAACTGCCCGAATCCGAAGGCGCTGAGCGTGTTCCACAGCAACTGCGGTGACAGTGACAAGGCGATCTTGCTGGCCCCCACGTTACTGGACTTTTCCAGCAGCGTGGTGAGATTGATCGCACCGTAATCATGCCCATCGTCGGAAATCGTGTACCCCGCCACCTTGTAATAGCCCGGCGCGGTGTCGACCACGGTATTCGGGGTGTAACGTCCCGAGAGCAGCGCGGCCAGAATGGTGAATGGTTTCATGCTGGAGCCGGGCTCGAACTGATCGGTGACCGCGCGGTTGCGATATGCCGCCGGGGCGTAGTCGGCGCGGTTGTTGGGATTGAAAGACGGCTGGTTCGCCATGGCCAGGACTTCACCGGTCTTGGCGTCCATGACGATGATGGATCCGGAGCGCGCACCCTGTTGCTGTACCGCCTGCTTGAGCGCGCGGTAGGCAAGGTACTGCACGCGCAGATCCAGGCTGGTCACCAGATCCTTGCCGGGCCGCGGAGCGCGCAGGCTTTCCACGTCCTGCACCCAGTGCCCGTAGCGATCCACGATCACGCGCTCGGCGCCGGGCGTGCCTTGCAGCCAGTCGTTGTAGGCGAGTTCCAGCCCCTCCTGGCCGGCGTCGTCCACGTTGGTGAAGCCCAGCACCTGGGAGGCCACCTCGCCCGCCGGGTAGTAACGGCGATATTCGCGCTGGCTGTAAACGCCCGAGATGTCCAGCGCCGTCACGCGTTGTGCCGCATACGGATCCATGCCGCGCTGCAGATACACGAATTCCTTGTCACGATTCTGGCCTAGCAGCGCGCGGATATCCGCGCTCGGCATGCCCAGGGCATGCGCCAGTTGCGGCACGCGCGCGTCGGCCGCCGCGAGTTCCTGCGGATCCATCCAGATGGAATCCACGGGCGTGGACACCGCCAGCGGCTGTCCGTTACGGTCGAGAATCATGCCGCGATGCGCGGGAATCTGTACCACGCGCAGATGCCGTTCCTTGCCCTGGGCCTGCAGGAACTGCTCGTCGAACATCTGCAGGTACACGGCGCGGCCCAGCAAGGCCGCGGCCAGCAGCAAGAACACCGCAAGCACCAGCGCACTGCGCCAGTTCCAGGACGCGCCGGGCTCAGCGTCGCGCTTCACGGGTGCACCACCACGATCCTGGGATGGGCCGGCAATTGCATGTCGAGCTTTTGGGTGGCCATCTGTTCAACGCGTGCGTGCGTGGACCAGGTGCTTTGCTCGAGCAGCAACTGGCCCCACTCGACATTCTGCTGGTCGCGCTGCTGGCGTAACTGCTGCAGTTGTGCGAACAGCATACGGTTCTCGTGACGCGCATCAATCACCGCCAGGGCGCTCAGCATCACGGCTGCCAGCAACAGCGCCAGAATGGCGCGCGTCAGCCTCATGCCAGACGCTCCGCCGCACGCAGCACCGCGCTGCGGGCGCGCGGGTTGTGCTCGATCTCCGCGGACTGCGGACGCGTGGGTTTGGCCACGAGCTTCAGGCTCGGGCGCGTAGTCGGCGACAGCCAGGGCGCCTTGGGATCCGGCGCTGCAACATGTGCGTGCCCGCGCATGAAGCGTTTGACCAAGCGGTCTTCAAGCGAATGAAAGCTGATCACCACCAGCCGTCCGCCCGGCGCCAGCACCCCGAGGCACTGATCCAGACATTCCGCGAGTTCGTCCAGCTCGCGGTTGACGTAGATGCGCAGTGCCTGAAAGGTGCGCGTGGCCGGATGCTTGCGACGCTCGCGCGTCGGGACCGCCGCGCTCACGATGTCGGCGAGCTGTTGCGTGCGCGTAATCGGCGTGCGCTCGCGTGCGGCGACGATGGCACGCGCAATGCGCCGGGCAAAGCGCTCTTCCCCATAGCGCTGAATCACCGCGACAATTTCCGCCGGCGTGGCACGCTTGAGCCAGTGCGCCGCGCTGTCGCCGCTCTCCGGGTCCATGCGCATGTCGAGTGGTCCATCGCGCAGGAAGCTGAAGCCGCGTTGCGCATCATCCAGTTGCGCGGAGGAAATTCCCAGGTCCAGCAGCACGCCGTTCACCTGTCCGCACACACCGTGTTGCTGCGCGACGCGCTCAAGCATGGAAAACGCACCTCGCTGCACCGTAACTCGCCCGTCACCGCTCCATTCCATTTGCGCCGCCGCCACCGCTTGCGGGTCGCGGTCCATCGCGATCAACCGCCCCTCCGCACCCAGGTGCCTGAGGATTTCGCGGCTGTGGCCGCCGCGCCCGTAGGTGGCATCCACATACACGCCATCGGCGCGCACCGCCAGACGCGTCACCGCTTCCTCGAGCAACACCGGCTGATGCGCGTGCCCGGCCGCGGTGTGGTTCACAGCGCCAGCCTGGCCAGCTCCTCCGGCAGGCCCGCGGCGGCGGCGTGATCCGCCGCCAGGCTGTGCTCGCGGCGTGCGTCCCAGGCGGATTTGTCCCACAACTCGAACTTGTTCATCAGGCCAAGCAACACGACATCGCGTTCCAGCTTGGCGAATTCGCGCAGCTCCGCGGGCAACAGCACCCGGCCGTGGCTGTCCATGGAAATTTCGGTGGCGTGTCCGACCAGCAGGCGTTGCAACTCGCGCACTTGCGGTTGCAGGCTCGGCAGATGCACGAGCTTGGCTTCGATCTCTTCCCAGGTGGGCAACGGGTAAATCAGCAGGTAATAGCCGCGGTCAATCGTGACCACGAGTTTGCCGTCACAGGCCTCAGCGAGACGCTCGCGATAGCGTGCCGGCACGGCAAGCCGGCCCTTGGCATCCAACGTCAGGTTGTTTACCCCGCGAAACACATGCCCACCCCGGAGTCTCAGAAGCCCATTTCATCCCACTTTTACCCACCTTGGGACACTATAGAAAGCGATTGGCGCGCCGTCAAGGGCGAACTGCAAAAAAAGTGCTTGTCGGACAGGGACTTAGGCGTGAATCGTGATGGAAATTGACAAAAATAACTGTCTATCAATCAGTAACTTGGAAGGCCATCCTAGAGGCAGCATCACGTTGTGGGGGGTTGGGAACGCGAAGATACATGCCAGCGGAAGGGGCAGGCAACAATTGGAGTGCGTGAAATCCCGGTTCGGCCCGTCACCCGGGCAGGGCATCTAGTGCTTCAGGAGATTGTTGAGCGCAGCGTAAGTCAGATCGGTAGCGAGAGACTGGAATCCCCCGCCCGCGAGAAAGTCACAAGCCAGCCGCTCGGCATAGGCCAGACTGACGCGATGCAGGCCCGAACCCATGCTGACTCTGGCCACGCCCAGTTTCTCCAGGTCGGCCACTGCCGGGCTCGCAGGCCCGGCGAGCACGTTCAACGGCAATTTCAATTCCCGCACCAGCGCCGCGATGGTGGCGGCATCCGCAACTCCGGGCGCAAACAGACAATCGGCACCGGCCTGGGCGTACGCTTGGAGCCGCCGCAAAGTTTCACCCAGGCGACTGTCCGCTGCTCCCACCCGGTGAAGAAAAACATCGGTGCGTGCATTGATCACCAGCGGGATCCCTGCCTCATCCGCGGCCGAACGCGCGGCACGCAAGCGTGCTTGCTGATCCGCGATGTCACGCAGCGGTTGCAGCGAACCCGGAGGCTGGCTGTCTTCAAGATTGACGCCCACGGCACCGGTCGCCAGCAGTTGGCGCATCACGGCCTGCAGTGCCGTCGGTGTTTCCGCATAACCCGCTTCGAGATCGGCACTCACCGGGACCTGCACCGCCGCGGCAATGCGCTGCGTCGCGGCGAGCACCTGCGCCAGCGGCGCCGCCTGGCCATCGGCAAAGCCCAGCGCATTCGCGACACCGGCACTGGTGGTGGCGATGGCGCGCGCACCGGCACGTGCGAACAGCGCGGCGCTGGCGGCATCCCAGGCATTGGGCAACACCAGTATCGGCGGCGCCTGATGCAGGCTGCGCAATAACTCGGCCTTGCGCTTCTGGGTTGGATCGTTCCGCATGGTGTCCCCCTGTCTCACGAGGCTGCGCTCTGACCATCCTTGGTCAGCCGTGCTTTGGTGGAAACGGCAATAATAAGGAGCCGGCCTGTAAGCCGGGTTCTGTCGTGGACAGCCATTCATCTGGGACACGCGTCGCCGCGCGCCTCTAGCGGCCTACCCGGAAGCCGTGCGGACCGCACGCGCAGGTTGCCCCGCTGCTTCCCTATTTGGCCTTGCTCCGGATGGGGTTTTCCGTGCCGCGAACGGTTGCCCGTCGCGCGGTGCGCTCTTACCGCACCTTTTCACCCTTGCCTGTGCCTTGCGGCCATCGGCGGTGTGTTTTCTGTGGCACTGTCCGTGGGCTCGCGCCCCCCAGGCGTTACCTGGCATCCTGTCCTGTGGAGCCCGGACTTTCCTCTGCGCGTGAGCACAGCGGCTGCCCGGCCGACTCCGCACTTATTATACCGGAGCGATGCGGGTGAATTGATTCTTTGGGAATACCGGAATTACTTGCGTCCGGCGATTTCCAATGCCGTGGCGTACAAGCGGTTTTTCCTGCCGCCGCTGATGCGTGCCGCCAGTTCTGCCGCCTGTTTGGTGGGCAATTCTCCCAACAGAATACGCAGCACCCGTTCCGCCTCGATGTCCAACGTCCCGGATTGCGCCTGTACGTTACCGGCGACCAGGATCACCGCCTCGCCTCTGGGCGCTTCGGCATCGGCAACCAGTCGCGTGGCGAGTTCCGACAGCGTTCCGCTGCTCACGGTCTCATGCACTTTCGTCAGTTCGCGCGCGATCACCGCGGCACGCTCCGCGCCCAGAGTCTGGGCCATATCCGCGAGTGATTCCCGCAAGCGATGCACCGCTTCATAAAACACCAGGGTACGGGTCTCGGCCGTCAGCTCGGTGAGCCGTGCGCGACGCGCGGCCGGTCTGGCCGGCAAAAAGCCCTCGAACACGAAGTGGTCGGTGGGCAGGCCGCTCACCGACAGCGCGGCAATCAGGGCGCTCGGCCCGGGGATGGGGCTTACGGTCACGCCCGCTGTGCGTGCCGCGCGCACCAGAGTGAATCCCGGGTCGCTGATGAGCGGCGTACCGGCATCCGAAACCAGCGCCACGGACTCGCCTGCCAGCAGCCTTGCCAGCACGCGCGGCGTGCACTCGGCCTCGTTGTGATCGTGCAGCGCCAACAGCGGCGTGCGCAGGCCGAAATGCGCGAGCAGCGCGCGCGTATGCCGCGTGTCTTCGGCGGCAATCAACTGCACCTCGGCCATGACCCGCTGCGCGCGCGGCGACAGGTCTTCGAGATTGCCGATGGGCGTGGCCACAACGTACAGCACGCCGGCGCCGCGTTTTGTCATATCCGTTCCCCGGTTTTCCCGCCAGCCGTCGCTGCAGGTATCATGAGCGCGGGTCCATCCTGCACTGGAAAGCGAAATTCATGCAAGGCGATTTCCCCCACGCCCGGCGCTACGGCCTGATACTCGTACTGCTCGGCCTGCTCGCGGGCTGCGCGGTCACGCCGCCACAGCCCGCACCCCAGGGCCGCGCCGCACAGGCGCAGCAGTTGCTCCAGCAGGGAAACTACCCGGCCGCCGCCCAGCTTTATGAATCGCTGGCCGCGGGCGCGCAAGCGCAGACGCGTGACGAGTATCTGGTCAGCGCGGCCGAAGCCTGGTGGCAGGCGGCCCAGGGGCAGCGCGCCTGGAAGCTGCTGGGCGAGGTGCAACCGGCATTTCTAAACCCGGCTTTGAACGCGCGCGTCGAGATGCTCAAGGCGCAAATGGATTTTGCCGCACGCCAGCCACAGGTGGCGCTCCAACATTTGCAGTTTCCGTTGACCCCGCTCCCCGACGAGTTCAAGGCGCGCGTCCTGCTGCTGCGCGCCCAGGTTGAAGCCGCGCTCGGCAACACAGTGGCAGCCGTCGAGGATCTGAGCGCACGGGAAAATTATCTGGCCGGCAACCCCGCCGCCATCCACGACAATCATCAGAGCATCTGGCAGCTCATCTCCCAGAGCCATGCCTCGTTCAATATGCAGGCGCTGCCACCCGGTGTTTCCCAGACGGCGCGCGGTTGGCTGGTGCTCGGCAACCTCATGCGCAGCATCTGGCAGCAGCCCCGCAATATGTTGCAGCAGCTTCAGGCCTGGCAGGCGCAGTTCCCCAATCATCCCGCGGAACAGGATATCGTTCCCGAGCTGATCGCCAAGCAGCAGGCATTGGTGACTTACCCAGCACGCATCGCGCTGTTGCTGCCGCTGTCCGGACCGTATCAGGCGGTCGGCGATGCGGTGCGCGATGGACTGTTTACCGCCTACTTCCAGCTTGCCGGCAACGACAGCGCACCGACGGTCACGCTGTATGACGCCGGCGGAACCGCGGCCAGCGCCCAGGCCGCTTACCGCCAAGCGGTGGCCGCGGGTGTAGACATGGTGGTCGGCCCACTGATCAAAAACGGGGTGAGCGGCATCGCGGCGCTGGGCTCGCTGCCGGTGCCGGTGCTGGCGCTCAACACGCTCGACACCACCCAGTCGCCGCCCGCGGGACTGTTCCAGTTCGGCTTGCCGCCGGAAGACGAAGCCGCGCAAGTGGCCAACCGCGTGATCGCCGAAAACCTGAAGCGCGGCGTGGCGCTGGTGCCGCAGGGTGACTGGGGCACGCGCGTGCTGAACGCATTTGCCGCGCGCTTCGCCCAGCTGGGCGGGACCTTGCTGGGCACGCAGACCTACGCGCCGGGTGCCAACGATTATTCCGTACCGATCACGCGCCTGCTCAATCTGAACGACAGCCAGTACCGCGACGAACAGCTGGCGGCATTTCTCGGCACCAGCCTGCAATTCGAGCCGCGGCGGCGCCAGGACATCCAGTTCATCTTTCTGGCGGCCAACACCAGTGACGCCAAACTCATCCGGCCGCAACTGCGGTTTTTCCACGCCATCAACGTGCCGGTGTACGCCACCTCGCAGGTGTACCAGCCGGGCACAATGGGCGACGACGACCTGGACGGCATTACCTTCGATGACATGCCCTGGACGCTGGAGACCAGCGGCGCCGCGGCCAGCACGCGCGCTACCGTGACCGGCTTGTGGCCCAACAATTTCTCCGGCAACAGCCGCCTGTACGCGCTGGGCTTCGATGCCTGGCGGCTGATACCGCTGCTCTACAAAGGCCACGCGTTCGACATTTCCGTGCAGGGCATGACCGGCCTGCTGAGCATGACGCCCGACGGCCGGATCCATCGCCAGCTGGATTGGGCCACTTTCAGAAACGGCGCACCGCAACTACTCGGCCCGGTCGCAACTCCGCCTCCGGCTCTGGCAGGCGCGCCCGGCACTGTGCCGTGAGCCTGGCGCCGCATCTCGCCGCCGGCCGGCACGCCGAAGACCAGGCTCTGGAGTTGCTGCGCGGTGCGGGCCTCAAGCTGCTGGCGCGCAATTACCGTTGCCCACAGGGCGAACTGGATTTGGTCATGGACGAGGCTGAAACGCTGGTCGTCGTGGAGGTGCGTTACCGCCGCGATCGCGGGTTCGGCAGCGTCGCGGAAACCGTCACCACGCGCAAACAGGACAAACTGCTGCGTGCCACGCAGCATTTCCTGCAGCAGGATGCGCACTATCGCCGCCGGCCGTTGCGCTTCGACGTGATTGCCGCAACCGAAAATCCCGACGGCTCGCTGCACACGGAATGGATCAAGGACGCTTTCCGTGCCGATTTTTGATATATGGTCATTGTCAAAATGATGCAGCTGCACACCCGGCGGCAAATAAAATTCCCCCTCACCCCTCTTTGCCAAAAGAGGGAACGCGCTACGCGCGCACGCGGACTTGGTCTCAACATCTCTTCTCGTGCCTGTCCTTGGTTTCGAACAGGAGTACACACTCTGTGGACCTGAATGCCCGCGTCATGCAACTCTTCAATGACAGCATCGCCACCAAACAGGCGGCGCTCAAGATACTCGTGCCGTCCATCGTCGCCGGTGGTCAGCTCATGGCCGCAGCGTTGAAGCAGGGCCACAAGATCATGAGCTGCGGCAACGGCGGCTCGGCGGCCGATGCCCAGCACTTTTCCGCGGAACTCCTCAACCGCTTCGAGCGCGAACGCGTGCCGCTCGCCGGCATCGCTTTGACCACCGACACCTCCACGCTCACCTCGATTGCCAACGACTACGAATACAACGAGGTGTTTTCCAAGCAGGTCCGGGGACTGGGTCAGAAAGGCGACGTGCTGCTGGCGATCTCCACCAGCGGCAATTCGCCGAACGTGGTACGCGCCATGCAGGTAGCGCATGAAAAAGGCGTGCACATCGTGGCGCTCACCGGCCGCGATGGCGGCAAGATGGCGCCGCTGCTGCAAGCGCCGGACGTGGAAATCCGCGTGCCCGCGAACGTCACCGCGCGCATCCAGGAAGTGCACCTCCTGGCGCTGCATTGCCTCTGCGATCTGATTGACGCGCAGCTCTTCGGCACGCGCGCCTGACAGCGGCGGCTGAATGCGCTGGCAGCCAGTTCGAAAGCAGGCGCTTCCGGCGGGGCCTTAAGCCAGCAGCTTCCCGGGATTCATGATCCCCTGCGGATCCAGCGCCGCCTTGATGCGGCGCATGAGCGCCATTTCCACAGGGTCCTTGTAGCGCGGCAGCACATCACGCTTGAGCTGGCCGATGCCGTGTTCCGCGCTGATCGAGCCGCCCACTTTGTGCACCCGGTCGTGCACCAACACCGCGATTTCATCCTGGCGCGCCAGCAACCGCTCCTCGGTCCAATCCGCGCCGCGCGCCACGTTGTAGTGCAGATTGCCGTCGCCCAGATGTCCGAAGATCACGTGCTGGATTCCCGGGAATGCCTCGTCCAGCGCGGCATTCGTGGTGCGCACGAAATCCGCCATGCGCGACACCGGAACCGAAATATCATGCTTGATGCTCTTGCCGGATTCCTTTTCCGCCAACGGGATGCTTTCGCGCAGATGCCAGAGCGCATGGCTTTGCGCGATGGATTCCGCAATGACGGCGTCCTGCACGCAGCCGGACTCAATCGCTTCGCCCACCACGGCTTCAAAGCGCGCGCGCGCATGCGCTTCGGACTCGCTGTCCGACAATTCCAGCAGCACGTACCAGGGAAGGCGGGCCGAGGGCCCGTCAAAGGGCAAAGGCTGCTGCGGAAAGCAGCGCACCACCTGTTGCAGGCAATATCCCGCCATCAGCTCGAAGCCGGTGAGTGCAGCTCCCAGGCCGGCACGCGCACGCCCCAGCAGGGCGACCGCATTTTCGATTGAATCCAGCGCCAGCAGCGCCGTGCACTGCGCCGCCGGCAGCGGAAACACCTTGAGTACGGCCGCGGTAATCACGCCCAGCGTGCCTTCGCTGCCGATGAACAGGTCGCGCACATCGTAGCCGGTGTTGTCCTTGCGCAGCCCGCGCAAGCCGTGCCAGACATCGCCTTGCGCCGTCACCACCTCCAGCCCCAAGGTCAGCTCGCGCATGTTGCCGTAGCGCAGTACCTGCGTGCCACCGGCATTGGTCGCCAGGTTGCCGCCGATCGTGCAACTGCCCTCGGCGGCGAGACTCAGCGGAAACAGGCGCCCGGCGCCGCGCGCGGCCTGCTGCACCGATTGCAGAATGCAACCCGCTTCGACCTGCATGGTGTCGTTGTCGGTATCAATACCGCGAATCCGGTTGAGACGTTGCAGCGAGAGAATTACCGCGCGGCCCGAATCATCGGGCGTGGCGCCGCCGCACAGACCGGTATTTCCGCCTTGCGGGACCACGGGGATACGCGCCTGTGCGCACTGGCGCACCACCGCGGCGACCTCCCGAGTCGTGGCGGGCCGCACCACGGCCAGCGGAGTTCCGCGATAGCGCTCGCGCCAGTCCACCGCGTAGGTTTGCGCGTCCGCGCCCGTCAGCACCTGCGCGTCACCCACGGCAGTCCGCAGCGCATCCAGATGGTTCATGACCCGGGAATCCCGCATTCGACAACCAGAAACTGAATCAGGCACCGGCCATCAGACTTCGGAGAACACCAGACTGGCATTGGTGCCGCCGAAACCGAAACTGTTCGACATCACCGTGGCCAGTTTCGCCGTGCGGCTTTCGCGCAGAATCGGAAAGCCCTCGGCACGCGCATCCAGAGTTTCGATGTTCGCCGAACCGGCCATGAAACCGTCGCGCAGCATCAACAGGCTGTAAATCGCCTCATGCACGCTGGCCGCGCCGAGCGAGTGACCGGTAAGTGCCTTGGTCGAGGACAGTGGCGGCACCTGCGCGCCGAACACCTCGCGAACCGCGTCGAGTTCGGCAATGTCGCCCAGCGGCGTGCCGGTACCGTGGGTGTTGAGGTAATCCACCGGGCGTTCGGTAGCGGCGAGCGCCATCTGCATGCAGCGCACCGCGCCCGCGCCGCTCGGCACCACCATGTCGGCACCGTCGGACGTGGCGCCGTAGCCGACGAGTTCGGCCTGAATGTCCGCGCCGCGTGCGCGCGCGTGATCATATGCCTCCAGCACGAGCATGCCGCCGCCCGCGGCGATGACGAAGCCATCGCGCTTGGCGTCATACGGACGCGAGGCCGCTTGCGGCCGGTCGTTGTAGCCGGTGGAGAGCGCACCCATGGCGTCGAACTCGGCGGTCATGCTCCAGTGCTCTTCCTCCCCGCCGCCGGCAAACATCAAATCCTGTGCGCCGCTGCGGATGAGGTTGGCGGCCGCGCCGATGCAGTGTGCCGAAGTCGCGCACGCCGCGGAAATCGAATAGCTCAGGCCGAGAATGCCGAACGCGGTGGCCAGCGTCGCGGACACGGTCGAACACATGGTGCGCGGCACCATGAAGGGGCCGACCTTGCGCAGTCCCTTGTTGCGCAGCAGATCGGCGGTCTCGATCTGCCACTGCGACGAGCTGCCGCCGGAACCGGCGATCACGCCGACGCGCGGATGGCGGATGTGCTCCATCGCCAGACCGGCATCGGCAATCGCCGAGCGCATCGCGACATACGCATAGGCCGCGGCATTGCCCATGAAGCGTTTCCACTTGCGCTCGATGGCGGTATCCAGATCGATGTCGGGAACCCCCGCCACCTGGCTGCGCAGGCCACGTGCGGCGTATTCGGGCATGGCGCGAATGCCGCTGCGCAACTCGCGCAGCGCGCGCGACACGGTGTCGGCCGCATTGCCCAGACAGGAAACGATGCCCATGCCCGTGACCACCACGCGCTTCATTTCACAGGTCCTCGACGGACTGGAACAGACCCACACGCATGTCCTTGGCAACGTAGATCAGGCGCTCGTCCACAAAGGTGCTGCCGTCCGCGATCACCATGGGCAATTTGCCGCGCATCACCCGGCGCACGTCAATCTGGTAGCGCACCAGCCTGGCCTTGGGCAGTACCTGTCCCGTGAACTTGACCTCGCCGACGCCGAGCGCCCGGCCGCGACCGGGTTCGCCCAGCCACGGAAGATAGAAACCGCTGAGCTGCCACATGGCATCCAGGCCGAGGCAGCCCGGCATCACCGGATCGCCGGCAAAATGACACTCGAAAAACCACAAGTCCGGATGGATATCCAGTTCCGCCCGGATCTCCCCTTTGTTGTAAGCGCCGCCGGTGCTGGCGATGTGCGTGATGCGGTCAAACATGAGCAGCGGCGGCGCCGGCAGGCGCGCATTGCCCGCGCCGAACAGCTCGCCGCGGCCGCACGCCAATAATTGCTCGCGGCTGAACGCATGCAGCCGGGATTTACCGCTCTGTGCGCGCGGATTGGATGGATCAAGGTCCGGCGGATTGTGCTTGCGCTCGGTCGTCGGCATTTGCATCAGACTCGCCTGCGCAATTTGGAGTGGGTCACGCAGCACCGGGTTTGCGCACGCGCTTTGCCGGTCAGCCGCCTGAGGCCGGGTACTTCCATGGCCATGGGTACATCATGCGCGAAGGAGCCAGGCGTGTCGAGTCACCGGACAGTTCCACTGCCGGCGCCATGCCGAGTGCAGCCTCCTCCGGGCGCAACGGCTATAGCGTGCGCGCGCACTCTTTCTGCCGTGGCACTGCATGCCTAGGGCGTGCGGTGCATTTCTTCCAGCCGGCTCATGATCTTCTGGCAAAGTTCGCGCGTACCTTCACCCGACAGGCCGGAGACTTGGAACACCGGCCCCCGCCAATGCAGGCCGTCCACGATCGCGCGGCAGCGCGCGTCGCGCCCGCCTGGCGGCAGCAGGTCAATCTTGTTCAGCACCAGCCAGCGTTCGCGCTGCGCCAGCTCGGGGCTGAATTTCCGCAATTCCCCGACGATGGCCTGTGCATCGCGCACCGGGTCGGCCGCGTCCGCCGAAGTGGCGACATCCACCAGATGCAGCAGCAGGCGCGTGCGCTGCAGGTGCTTCAGAAAACGGATGCCGAGTCCGGCGCCTTCGGCCGCGCCCTCGATGAGACCGGGAACGTCCGCCATCACGAAGCTGCGGTGCTCGCCGACCGACACCACGCCGAGATTGGGATACAGCGTGGTGAAGGGATAATCCGCGACCTTGGGGCGCGCCGCCGAGACGGCACGGATGAGCGTGGACTTCCCGGCGTTCGGCAAGCCCAGCAATCCGACGTCGGCCAGCAACTTGAGTTCCAGGCGCAGGTTGCGACGCTCACCGGGCGACCCGGGCGTGGAGCGGCGCGGTGCGCGGTTGACGCTGCTCTTGAAACGCGCGTTGCCGAGGCCATGGAAACCGCCTTGCACCACCTTCAGGCGTGCGTCGGCCTTGATCAGATCGCCCAGCAGTTCGCCGGTGTCCACGTCATATATAAGTGTGCCGACCGGTACCGGCACCACCAGATCCGCGCCGCTCTTGCCGGTCATGTCGCGGCCCATGCCCTTGCCCCCGTGCTCGGCTTCAAAGGTGCGGGTGGCGCGGAAATCCGCCAGGGTGTTGAGCCCGGTACGAGCTTCCAGAATTACGCTGCCGCCGTCGCCGCCGTCGCCGCCGTCCGGGCCGCCGAAGGGCACGAACTTCTCGCGGCGAAAACTCACCGCACCCTTGCCGCCGTTGCCGGCAATGACCTTGATGGTGGCTTCGTCAATGAATTTCATGCATGTCTGTTGTAGGTGCGGCGTTGGCCGTGATTCTGACCATTGTGCGAGCGGCCGCCCCGGCCGCGATTCAACACTATCGCGGTGGAGACCGCCGCTCCCACAATAAATCAATCCCGGGATTTACAACAGCGATAAAAAACCCCGGGCCAGCCGGGGTTTCTGCGCCGCGGGGCAATGCGCAGTGCTTAATCCACCACCACGCTCACGACGCGGTGCTGCGGCCTGCCCTTGAGGGAGAATTTCACCTTGCCGTTGCTCTTGGCGAACAGCGTGTGATCACGCCCCATGCCCACGTTCGCGCCGGCATGGAACTGCGTGCCGCGCTGGCGCACGATGATGCCGCCGGCGTTCACCGCCTGGCCGCCATAGAGTTTGAGGCCGAGGCGTTTCGACTCGGAATCGCGGCCGTTACGGGTACTGCCGCCAGCTTTCTTGTGTGCCATGGGTGCGTGCCTCGATGCTCAACCGGCATGGATGCCGGTAATCTGGACTTCGGTGTAATGCTGCCGGTGGCCGGCGCGGCGCCGGTAATTCTTGCGGCGACGCATCTTGAAAATGAAAATCTTGTCACCGCGTCCCAGGGATTTGACGGTCCCGGTAACCTTGCCGCCGGCCACGAACGGCGTGCCCAGCAGTGGCGCCTCCTGGTCGCGCCCGACCATGAGCACGCGGTCGAAAGTCACCGCGGCGCCGGTGTCGGCCGCGAGCTGCTCGCAGCGAATCAGATCGCCCTCACTCACCCGGTATTGCTTGCCGCCGGTCTCGATCACCGCGTACATGGGAACTCCAAAGGATAAAATGCCGTCAAAGGGCGCGAATTTTACGGCCTTGGGCGATGGCGGTCAAACCTGGCGTGCGCGCCTTGACACCCCCCCATGGCACCCCTAGCATCGCCTTCACGTGCCGCTCCGGCCGTAATCCGACGCCGCGCATGGTTCTAGCCCCCGATTCCGTCACCTCCGCCGGTCAGGCGCCGGAATTGGCTGCGCTGCGCGCCATGGTGGACGCGGATTTCCACGCTACCGACAGCCTGATCCGCAAGGCGCTGCACTCGGACGTGGTGCTCATCAGCCAGCTCGGCGAATACATCATCAGCGGCGGCGGCAAGCGTCTGCGGCCGCTGCTGGTGTTGCTTGCCGCGCGCGCCTGCGAGGTCGCCGACCAGCGCCACGTGCAGCTCGCCGCCATCATCGAATTCATCCACACCGCCACGCTGCTGCACGACGACGTGGTGGACGCCTCCGGCCTGCGGCGCGGGCGCGAGACCGCCAACGCCATCTGGGGTAACGAAGCGAGCGTGCTGGTGGGGGATTTCCTGTACTCGCGCGCCTTCCAGATGATGGTGGCGCTCGATGACATGCGCGTGATGCGCATCCTCGCCGATGCCACCAACCTGATCGCCGAAGGCGAAGTCATGCAGTTGCTCAACTGCCACGATCCCGAAACCACCGAGGCGCGCTATCTGCAGGTGATCCGGCGCAAGACCGCGACGCTGTTCCAGGCCGGCGCGCACTTGGCCGCGATCATCGCGGGACGGCCGGAGGTACAGGCCGCGGCCCTCGGCCGCTACGGCCTGCACCTCGGCAGCGCCTTCCAGTTGATTGATGACGCACTGGACTACAGCGCGAGCGCCGCCGAGATGGGCAAGAACAGCGGCGACGACCTTGCCGAAGGCAAGCCCACCCTGCCGCTGATTTACGCCATGCAACACGGCACACCGGCGGAACGCGAACGCATCAGCGCGGCAATCGAATCCGGCGAACACACGGACATGGGCGGCATCCTGGCGATTCTCAGGCGCACCTCCGCACTTGAATACACCCTGAGCCGCGCACGCCAGGAACGCGAGCGTGCGGTCGCGGCGCTCGAGCTGCTGCCTGAATCCGGGTACAAGACCGCACTCGTGGAGCTGGCGGATTTTTCGGTGGAACGGCGCACTTGAACAATCTCGCCGGCCGGACGCGTACCGGAGCCAGCCAGCGCTAGTGCCGCGGTACAAGCACACCGGCGCGCAACAAGCTGGTGCAGCGCTGCGCCGGCACCGGCCGGCTGTAGTAGTTCCCCTGCGCCAGGTTGCAGCCGACGGAGCGCAGGTTTTCCACTTGCTGCGATTCCTCCACGCCCTCCGCCACCACCGTCAGCCCCAGCGTGCGACTCATGGCCACCAGCGCCGCAACGATGGCTTTGTGCTTGGCATCCACCGACATGCCCACAACAAAACTCCGATCAATCTTGAGAATGCTGATGGGCAGACGGCTCAAATAACTCAACGATGAGTAGCCGGTGCCGAAATCATCCAGCGAGAAACTGATTCCCAGGGCCTTGAGTTTCTCCATCTGCGCGCGCACCACCAGGTTGTCGGTCATGATCGCGGTTTCAGTCAATTCCAGATGCAGCCAGTGCGAATCCAGGCCGGTACGTTGGAGCACTCCGTTCACCATCTCCACCAGATCATCGCGCAAGAACTGGCGCGCGGAAACATTCACACTGATGGGCAAGGGCGCGATCCCGAGTTCTTTCCACACCATACCTTGCCGGCAGGCGGCTTCCAATGCCCAGCGTCCCAGCGAAATGATGTCGCCGCTTTGTTCGGCGACGGGAATGAATTTCGCGGGTGGTATCAGGCTGCCGTCATCGGTACGCCAGCGCAGCAGCGCCTCGACTCCGGTAATACGGCCGGAGTCGAGCTGTACCTGCGGCTGGTATTCAAGAAAAAATTCCCGCTCCATACTGGCGCTGCGCAGATGACTGCGCAGCTTCAGCAGTTCCTCGACCAGGGTCTTCATGGCCACACTGTAGAAACGCAACTCGCCGCCAGCGTTACTCTTGGCATCCAGCAAGGCGCTGTCGGCGTTGCGCAGCAGTTCCTCGGCTTCTTCCCCGTGATCCGGCGCCACGGCCACACCCACGCTCAAGCGCAGGTCCACGCGGTTACCGCTGATATTCAGCGGCGCCTCCAGGGCACGCTTGAGGTCTGCGACGATCTTCTGCAGGCTCCCGTGGTCGAACTCCCCATACAAGACTACGCCAAATTCATCGGCGCTCAGGCGCGCGACTCCGTCGCGCGTGCCACATTGCGTCGCGAGACGCGTGCCAAATTCGCGCAACACGGTATCCCCCACGGCATGTCCGAGGGCATCGTTGATCATCTTGAAACTGTCAATGTTCAACAGCACCACCGCGACCCGCAGGTCGCCGCTACGGCGGGCGAGTTGCTCGCGCAGGTGTTCATGCAGCAGGGTACGGTTGCCAAGTCTGGTGAGCGCGTCGTAAAACGCCAGATAACGAAGGCGCTGTTCGCTTTGCACGCGTTCGGTGATGTCGGTGGTAACCAGTGTGGTGCCGTTGATACTGCCGGTATCATCGCGGCTCACCACGGCGTCAATCTGCACATCCAGCAGCTGACCGCTCACGGTCCGGCATTGAGTCATGAAGCTCTGAGTCAACACCTCGCCGCTGATCATGAGCTTGAGGCGCCTCTCGCATTCGGCCCGCTGTCCCGCGTTACTGACATGTTCGAACAGGGATTTGCCTATGAGGTCGCCGCGCGCGTAGCCCAGCATGATATGGATCGCCTGGTTGGCATAGCGGATGACGCCGTCACTGGACAGCTCGGCGATGCCGTGCGGCACGGATTCCATCAGGCGCCGGTAGCGGCGTTCGCTGCGCCGCAACACGGCTTCCTGCTGTTTCTGGCTGGTAATGTCCTGAAATACGCCGAACACCGCCTCCCCGGTCTCGGCGGTGGCCGGACTGTATTTGGCGATGATGCGCACGTTACGCACTTCGCCATCCGGTCGCAGGATGCGGGCTTCCACTTCCGTGCCCTGATGATCCACGGCCACGCCGCTGATGGCGCTGCCCACCATCTCGCGATCCTCCGCCAGGAAAGTCTGTAGCGTGCCGCGGAAATCCAACGGTGCGCTATCCGGCGTCATGCCGCGAATACGGTAGCTCTCCTGTGAGCGCCACAGTCTGTCCGTCTGGATGTCCCAGCGCCAGTGCCCGAGTTGCGCGAGTTGCTCGGCTTCATCAAGCATCCGGGCATTTTCTTCCAGGGCGGCCGTGATGTGCCTGCGCTCGCTGATGTCGGCAAGAATTGCTACGTAGAAACGCAACCCGCTCTGTTCGTCAAATACCGGGCTGACGGACAGCGAAATCCAGTATCGTTCGCCAGCATTGCGCCGGCTCACGGTTTCCAGCGATAACGCTTCCTGTTTTCGGAACGCGTTGCGGATCCGTTCACGCACCTCCGGCGTGATACCGGCCCGTTCTGCAAACACGCGCCAATCGCCGTTGTGGACTTCCTGATATGAAAATCCGGTGACGTGTTCAAAGGCCGGGTTCACATAAACCACCGGATAATGGTCTTGTTGCGAAGCGACATCAATGACCAGCACGCCGTTGACAGACTGGCGGGTGGCGGCGGCCAACAGGGTGTGTTCCGACACCAGTTTTTCCAGCTGCTGTTCACGCAGCTTGAGCGCGGTGATGTCCGTATAGATGTTGATGCGACCGCCGTCGTGGCTGCGACGCTCCTTGATCAGCACCCAACGGCCATCATCCAGCCGCTGCTCCTGGCTGCCGGAATCCGGGTGGTAAGCAGCCAGGCGCTCGTGCAGCCATGCAGAGTCGCCTGATCCCGTTTGCGCGTTGCTCCCGCCCTCGATGCCGACGCTCAGCAACTCCTCGAATTTCCGTCCCGGGGTCAGAAATCCCGCGAGTTGCGGATACATGCGCTTGATCTGTTCATTGCACAAGATCAGCCGGTCCTCAGAATCAAACAGGATGAAGCCGTCCTCCATGGACTGCAGCGCATCGCCCAATGCAGCCTCCGCGCGATGCCGTGCGCGCAGCTCATTGGATCGGGCCAAGGCGACATGCACGGCACGCCGCAGGCGCGGCATATGGCGTGGATTCTTGACCACATAATCCGTCAGGCCCAGGCGCATGGCCTCAACGGCAACGTCTTTCGTACCCGTGCCGGTGAACATGATCACCGGCAGGTCCGGATGCCGGGCCGCGACCTGCTTCAGGATTTCCAGTCCCGTGGTCCAGTGCAGCTGAAAATCCGTAATCACCAGATCAAAATCCCCGCTCTCGAGGGCGCGCTCGAATGCCGTCTGATTCGAAATTTCAGTGGCCGCCACCACCGCGGCCTCTCTGCGCAACTCGCGTATCACCAGCGCGCGGTCGTCCGGATTATCGTCCACCAACAGCACTTTCAGCCTGGCGCCTGGTGTAGCGCTGGAATTAATGGATTTGACGTTCATATGAATATCGTCCGTGAAATTCCTCCCGGCCTCAAACGATGTCCGGATGCCCGCTCAGCATCACGTCGTTGTGATCATGTTCCGCCAGCAGGATGTGGGCATGGTCAATCACGCTTAAATTCCTTAATTCCTTCGGGGTTGCCATGGATGGGCTGCCGCCCGGACTCGACTCTACGCTGATACTTCCCGGCATGTGCGTCACGCCCTTCTTGACGACGGCCAAGCCTACGCCGGTTCCGGACAGGTCTCGGCACCGCGCGTTCCCGCCGGTATGCGGTCAGCCAGTGCAGAATCGGTTCCCGCCTGCAGCAGGCTGTAACGGTCCCATGAAGGCACAACGGAGAAACCCGTCGCCGTGGGACCGCCACGGTATCCGGGTCAGTTTTTTCCCGGGCAAGCCGGGTTGCAATTGCCGGACTCCTGGCCTTGCTTTATAGTACGCGGCCTCGCGGGGTGTAGCTCAGCCTGGTAGAGCACTTGGTTCGGGACCAAGGGGCCGCAGGTTCAAATCCTGTCACCCCGACCAATCGTTATCGCTTCTCGCTCACTGAATCATCCCTGATGTGCTTGCCGGCCACGCTTGCGAGCTGCGCATCCTGCTCCACTCGCAAGTCCAGGGCAGCCCTCCCTGGCTGCCCGTTCGCCGGCGCGAAGCTGTGCTTCGCGTACATCCGGCTCGCCCATGGCGTGGCGCGCAGCCGGAACGGACGTCCACCGGACATCCGTCTAAAACATCGGCTGCGCCCTGTCACCCCGACCAATCGCTGCCGCTTCTCGCTCACCGAATCATCCCTGATGAGCTGACCGGCCTGTACATCCCTGTACAGGCGTTCGGGCCGACCGGAATGCCACCGGCATTCCGGCAAAACCACGGCCCTCACCCTGTCACCCCGACCAATCGCAGCCGCTTCTCGCTCACTGAATCATCCCTGGTTGGCGTGCCGGCCAGTCCATTGCGTTTCGCACTTTACGCGCCGGCGGTGCGCGCCAAACCCCACCCGGTGATCGCGTAGCGGCCCTGTGATGCAAACGGGCTCACATAGCTGACGTGATGCCACATCGGTACCTCGAACAGCGTCAGGGAATTGAACGTCGGCATGCACGTGGCGATCACGTGCTCATGCCCGTCGGTGAACTGCAGCAATCCGCCCCAATCCGCACGCCAGCCTTTGGTGAGGTTCAATACGTAGGCCACGCGCCGGTTTTCCTTGTCGATGATGTCATTGTGCGCGGTCAGAAAGTGGCCGGGCAGATAGCGCGTCGCCTGGGCTATGGCCATATGGATATCGGTAATACCCGTAACCCCGCGCATCAAGCCCAGAAATCCATCGGAATTGATGAACTCCAGCACATGATGCAGGATCAGTCCTGGATCGCGCTGCTGCTTGTAGGCCTCCACCATCTTGTAACTGTTGTAGATGAACCGGAACTGGCGTTCCCCGATGGCGCGTGCCTGCGCCTTGTTTGCCAGAGCCAGCCAGTCCTGCTGGCGGAATCCGGCAATCTCCTGCGCGCCGAGAAAATTGGCTTGTACGCCGTCGGTAAACGCGATGCCCCACGGCACTTCATGGGCAAGACATGCGTACAGGCGCTCCGCCGCTTCCGGGAGCAATACGTCCAGAATCTGGACGCGGCGCGACACCGCAAAATTCTTCGCCCAATACCCCACGTCCAGCTTGGGATTCAGCATCGCCCGCACCCGAGTCTGTGCCGGTATCCAGATGATAACTGATGGGAACCGTCGCGCGACTGCGGTTCTGCCAATCGGTCATGGGCGAGGGATGCCAGCCGGTCGGCATTGAATTGCAACCTGGCGGGCAAACCTGGCCCGCCTCCGTTGGGGTTTTAGCGCGTCAACTCCGTCAACAGACGCGAAATTTCTCCGCCGATGCGCCGCAGTTCGATGCGATGACCTTGCGTCAACTTGTCGAGCATGGCCGAACCCCGCGGGGTCAGTACCACGTGCACTTGGCGGTGATCCACCAGCGAATTCCGGCGCTTCACCAAACGTTGGCGCGCGAGACGGTTCACCAGGCCCACCGCGCTGTTGTGGCGCACATGCAGGCGCGCCGCCAACTGGCTGATGGTGGGCGGCGTTCCGCCCGGGAACCCCCGGACTGCCAGCAGCACCTGATGCTGCTGCGGCGTCAGGCCCAGGCCGCGGGCGATTTCCTCGCTGGTGCGCAGGAATTTGCGCAACGCCGAGCGGAAATCCGCCAGCGTGGCGAAATCGGCATCGCTGACCCTGCGCGGGTCCGGGCTCTCGTGCATGCGGGTATCGGTGCGGCAATAACCGTCGTTGTTTTATATCGTAATACGATATATCATACCGCGCCTTTTGGCACCCCCGCAATTCATTTTTCGATCCGGAGTCAGCATGTCGCAGGGCACGTCTGTTGCCGTACGCGCACGGCAGTTTGTACCTCATTTCAACGGAATTCGATTGTTGCTCATGTCGGTGCTGGCGGCGCTCATTGGCCTGGCCGCCGGTGTTACCGCGTACATCCTGTTCGTGGTCATCGCGCTCATAACCAATATCACCTACTTCCACCGCTTCTCGACCGAGCTGCCGAACATCACCGTCAACACCCTCGGCCCTTGGGTGCTGGTGATTCCCGCCATCGCCGGATTGATCGTCGGCATCATGGCGAAGTACGGCAGCAGCAAGATCCGCGGCCACGGCATCCCGGAAGCCATGGAAGCGGTACTCACCAATAAGAGCCGCATCGCGCCGCGCGTCGCCATCCTCAAGCCGCTGTCCGCCGCGCTGGTGATCGGCACGGGCGGACCCTTCGGCGCGGAAGGCCCGATCATCCAGACCGGCGGCGCGCTCGGTTCGCTGGTCGGCCAGATGCTGCGCATGACCGCGGCGGAACGCAAAGTGCTGCTCGCCTGCGGCGCCGGCGCGGGCATGGCCGCCACCTTTTCGACGCCGATCGCGGGCGTGATTTTCGCTATCGAGCTGCTGCTGTTCGAATTCCGCGCGCGTTCGTTCATTCCGCTGGTGATCGCCACCACGCTCGCCACCACCGTGCACATTGTGCTCATCGGCCCCGGCCCGATGTTCCGGGTGGGCCCGGCGCATTTCGACATGATCGCGGGTCTGCCTTTCTATATCGTGCTCGCGGTACTGTGCGGCTACATGGCGGTGGCCATGTGCCGCGGCCTGTACTGGGTCGAGGATTTGTACGAAAAGCTGCCGATCGATGAGATGTGGTGGCCGGCCATCGGCGCGGTCGGCCTCGGCCTCATCGGCCTGTTTGTGCCGCGCGTGCTGGGCGTCGGCTACGGCACGATTACCGACATCCTCAACAATCACCTCGCGCTGTCCATGCTGTTGCTGCTGCTGGTATTCAAGAGCCTGGCGCTGCTGGTATCGCTGGGCTCGGGCACCTCCGGCGGCTTGCTGGCGCCCATGTTCACCGGCGGCGCGGCGCTCGGCGGGGCCTTTGCCATCGTTGCCAACCACGTCATTCCGGGCGCGCATCTCGATCCGGCGGCCTACGCCATCGTCGCCATGGCCGCGGTATTCGCCGCGGCCTCCCGCGCCACCTTCGCGCTCATCATTTTTGCCTTCGAAATCACCCGCAACTACGAATCCGTGCTGCCGCTGATGCTGGTATGCGTGGTGGCCAGCGGCATCGCGCAAATTCACCTCAAGGAATCCATCATGACCGAGCGCTTGTCGCGCCGCGGATTGAAAATCCACCTTGAGTACGAGGTGGATCCGCTGCGCGAAGTCGCGGTTGCAAGCGTCATGGATCGCCATCCGCCTTCGCTGAGCGCCGACATGCTGGTCGCCGAACTTGCGCGGCGCATCGGCACGCATGATCCGAGCGTGATCGGGCACAGCGGTTACCCGCTGCTCGATGCCCAGGGCCGGCTCGCAGGCATCATCACGCGCACCGACGTTTTCCGTGCCATCGAAAAACATGCCGACCAGAGCATGACACTGCTGCAGGCGGGTAGCGCGCATCCGGTCGTCGCGTATCCGGATGAGACGCTGCACACCGCGGTCAACAAGATGCTGCGCAGCGGCGTCGGGCGGCTGCTGGTCGTGGACCGCGACACCCCGGACAAGCTCGTGGGTTATGTGGGACGCACGCTGATCCTCAACGCCCGCGAACGCCGCCTGCAGGAGGAATCCGAGACCGAGAACGGCTGGCTAAGCCGCGGCGGCGCTTCCGGCAAAGCCGAATCCAGTTAACGGCCGGAGGTACGCCGCCGGTGGTTGGCGATCCACAAACCTATTTCAACGGCGCGATGATCCGGTCGAGATAGTCCGTGGTTCCCGCCACGCGTTCCAGATGCGGATAGCGCAGGCCGCCGTGGTAATCCACGGCATGGGTCTGGTAATACGTCAGGTCCTTGACCAGCAGATTGATGGGCTGCGCCGAATCCTTGGCCGCGCGGATGGCTTCCCGGAATACATCCGGCGT
>DATEJV010000091.1:0-4540 GCA_035277745.1 Gammaproteobacteria bacterium
TGGGTGAGATACACGCCCGCAGGCAGGGTCTTGACCAGCTGATCGAACAGGTGCACGACCGCCAGGCGGCTGGCCTGCAATTGCTGGATGATGTTCATGCGCGCCAGCATCTGGGCTTTCTGCTGCTGCAGGGTCTTGATAGTCGCGATCTGCTGGTCAATCAACTTGATCTGGTCGTTGAGATAGGCATTGCGTTCGTTCTGGTTGGAAATTGCGTTGTTCAGTCCGAGCCACCAGAGAATCAGGACGACGATAGCCACGACTACGGCCATCACCAACCGAGTCTGGAAAGTCCGTTGCCGGGCTTTGCGGCGCGCTTCGCGCCAGGGGAGCAGGTTAATACTTGGCATGCTTGTCGAAGCTCCTCAGCGCCAATCCGCAGGCCACGAGCAGCGAAGCCGCCATGTTTTCTGCGTATTGTGATTTCGCCCGCGATGACAGTTTCATCCGGCCGAAAGGGTTGCAGACCACCGTGGGCGTGTTGAGCTTGCCGGCGACACGCTCCGCAGCGCCGGGTATGGCGGCGCTTCCGCCGCACAGCACCAGCTGGTCGAGATGCTGGTGGTCGCTGCTGGACGACTGGTAAAACTGCAGCGAGCGGTTCACCGCCTGCGCCATGTCATCCACGAACGGATCCAGGATCTCGACCTTGTAATTGTTGGGCAGACCGCCCTCTTTCTTGGCGTTGCTGGCCTCCTCGTAGGTGAGGCCGTAATGCTTCATGATTTCGTCGGTCAATTGTTTGCCGCCAAAATCCGTGTTGTAGCTGTAGATAATGCGGCGATTGTGCAGCACCGTGAAGGTGGTGGTGGCCGCGCCGAAATCCACCAGTCCGATGGTACGGTCAATACCCTCATCCACCATCTGATGGGAAATCAATTTGCTGGCGTTCTCCACGGCGTACACTTCGACGTCGATCACCGAGGCATTCATGCCCGCGATTTCCAGAACCGTTTGCAGCTTCTCGATGTTTTCGCGGCGGGCGGCCACCAGCAGCACGTCCATCAATTCCTTATCAGCCTTGGAGACACCGAGAATTTCATAGTCAAAGGCGACTTCGTTGAGCGGCTGGGAGATGAACTGATCCGCCTGCAGTTCGATCTGTTCACCCAGGTCCTTGTCGGACAGCGAAGCCGGCATCTGGATGGTCTTGGTCATGACCTGTCCGCCGACAGCCACCGCCGCCTGCCGCGTGTGGGGCCCGGCGCGCCGCACCACCTTCTTCACTGCATCGCTTACCGCATCCAGGTCCATGATGACCTTGTCAGTGATAGCATTGAGCGGCATGGCCTCGGCGCCGAAGGCTTCCACTTTGTAGTCGTTGCCCGTCTTGGAAAGCTCGATCAGCTTCACCGAGGAAGTGCTGATGTCGATTCCCACAAGGGGCTTGGACGCACGCTTGAACAGCCCGTCTAGCACGTTTGCAAGTCCTTTCCAGTTACCCTTGGTTCCCGGCCCCCGAAGCCGGCCCCATGTCTTAAGGCCCAGCTTCAATATATATCAACAAATGATTAAATCAAATATAGTTTTTATCCTTATGCACAGGCTGTCCCCCGGGCCAGGCACTCGCGAATAAACGGTTGAAAAGTGTGAAACGCTCGTTGAAAACACTATATATTGGGCTTGGGGCACTCGCGGCCCTCTGCGGGTTGGGGGTTCTCGCGGTAGTAATCGCCTATTTGGTGGTCGCCCCCAGCCTGCCCCCTGTGGCAGTGCTCAAGGAAATCCATTTACAGGTCCCCCTGCGGGTCTATAGCCGGGACGGGGAACTGCTCGCGGTTTACGGCGAGAAGCGCCGCATTCCCCTGGCCTACGACCAGATTCCCCCGCTGGTGGTCAACGCCTTCATCGCTGCCGAGGACGAGCACTACTGGGACCACCCCGGGGTGAGCGTGCGCGGTCTGCTGCGCGCCGCCGTCCACCTGGTGTTGACCGGCCAAAAAACCGAAGGCGGCGGCACCATCACCATGCAGGTGGCGCGCAACTTTTTCCTGACGCGCCAAAAAACCTACACCCGCAAACTCAAGGAAGTATTCCTGGCGCTCAAGATCGAGCGCGAACTGAGCAAGCAGGACATACTCGATTTGTATCTCAACAAGATATTCCTGGGTAACCGCGCCTATGGGGTGGGGGCGGCGGCGGAAGTGTATTACGGCACGGACGTCAATCACCTGACACTGGCCCAGGCCGCCATGATTGCCGGCCTGCCGCAGGCCCCGTCCACCGCCAATCCGCTGATCGACCCGCAGCGTGCGTTGGCGCGCCGGGGTTACGTGCTCGGACGCATGCAGGCGGATGGCTATATCACCCAGGCGCAGTATCAGGAGGCCATGGCAGCGCCCATGACGGCGTCCTATCACGAGCCCACGGCCACGGTGAATGCCCCGTATCTTGGCGAAATGGTGCGCGACTACATGGTCAACAAGTACGGCGATGACGCCTACACCGCCGGCTATTCCGTGGTTACCACCATCGACAGCCGCCTGCAGCCGCTGGCGGTACAGGCGGTGCGTCAGGGGCTGCTTGCCTATGACCAGCGTCATGGCTGGCGCGGTGCGCTGACGCATGTGGATTTGCCGTCGGTAGGCGGCCCGGCTGATTGGGCCAAGCTGGTTGCCGATCAGCCGCACGTCGGCGGTCTGTATCCGGCCGTCGCCGTAAAGCTCGAAAACCAGAGTGCGGAGTTCTATGCCGACGGCGCGGGACTGGTCACCGTCAATTGGGACGGCCTCAAATGGGCGCGGCGTTATCTGAATGTCAACGCCACCGGTCCGGCCCCCAAGAGCACGGCCGATCTTCTCAAGCGCGGCGACATCGTGTATCTCGAACATGCGGTCGACGGCAGTTGGACGCTGGCGCAGATTCCCACGGTCCAGGGCGCACTGGTGTGTCTGGATCCCTTCGACGGTGCAATTGCTGCCATGGTAGGCGGCTTCGATTTTGGTCAAAGCAAGTTTGATCGCGCAGTGCAGGCGCAGCGCCAGCCGGGCTCCTCATTCAAGCCCTTTTATTATTCCGCGGCTCTCGAAGATGGGCTTACACCTGCGACGGTGGTAAACGACTCGCCGGTCGTAGTGCAGGATCCGGCGCTTGCCAACATCTGGCGGCCGCAGAACTATGAGAATGAATTCGGTGGACCTACACGCCTGCGTATAGCGCTGGCGCATTCACTTAATCTGGTTTCCATCCGCGTGTTGCAGCAGATCGGCATACCGTACGCAATTAATTACGCGACCAAATTCGGCTTTGATGCCGAGGATTTGCCCAACAATCTGACGCTGGCGCTTGGCAGTGCCGATCTCACGCCGCTGGCGATGGCGCGGGGTTACGCGGTGTTCGCCAACCACGGTTTCCGCATTACCCCGTATTACATTCAGCGCATTGTGGACGGTTCCGGACACGTGTTGTTCGAAGCTAATCCCCAAGTGGCCTGCGACAGCTGCAGCGTGGATACCGCCGGTGCCACGGCGGTGCCGGCTCCGGCCACCGCAACCAGCGCCGCCGCGAGCGCCGTGCCGCCGCAGATGCCGCAATTCGCACTGCAGGCGATTACCCCGCAGAATGCCTGGCTCATGACCAACATGCTGCAAAGCGTGGTGCAGTTCGGCACCGGCGCCGCGGTGGCCAGCCTGGGGCGCACCGATCTGGCCGGCAAGACCGGCACTTCCAATGATTGGTCCAATGCCTGGTTCGACGGCTACAACAGCGATATCGTGACCGTAGTGTGGGTCGGCAACGACCAGCCTTCGCAGACGCTGGGTGACGGCGAGCAGGGCGCCAAGGCGGCGCTGCCCATCTGGATGGATTTCATGGGCCCCGCGCTGCATGACGTGCCGCAACTGCCGTTCCTCGAGCCGCCCGGCATCGTGCAGGCGCGCATAGATCCCAAAACCGGACTGCTCGCGGGCGCCAACGATCCCGGCTCGATCTTCGAGTATTTCCTCGCCGGCCATCTGCCGCCCAAGGCTCCACCCAAAAAACAGGCCAACGGCAGCGATATCTTCTGATGAAGCCGTGCTAGTCTGGGTAGCATCGCCATCGGACAGTGCTCAATGACCCGACGCGCTGCGCCGCACACGCACGAATCGCGGCATCGGCTGGCACAGGAAGCCGCCCGCATCATGTCCGAGGAAGGGGTGCGCGATTTTCGTTTCGCCAAACACAAGGCAGCGGCACGCCTGGGATTCGATACACGCCGCCTGCCCATGCCTACCAACGTGGAAGTGGAAGCGGCGCTCGTCGAACGCCAGCGACTGTTCCGCGCCGATACGCAACCAGCAAGCCTGCGCCGGCTGCGCGAAACTGCGCGTGAGGCCATGCGCATGCTGAACGGTTTCGAGGCGCGTCTCGTGGGTCCGGTGCTGAACGGCACCGCCGATCGCCACGCCATCATCTACCTGCACGTGTTCAGCGATCCGCCCGAGCAGGTGGCGATTTTCCTCATGGACAAGCACATTCCCTATGAAATCTCGGCGCGCAAACTCAGGTCCGGTGCCGGTGTACAGCGCATATATCCGTTGTACCGCTTCCTGGCTGGCGA
>DATEJV010000092.1:0-6039 GCA_035277745.1 Gammaproteobacteria bacterium
TACTGCCACCGCCATCCTGGGCGGCATCGTGAGCATCGCCCTCCTGGTGGGCGGCATCGGCATAATGAACATCATGCTGGTCTCGGTGACGGAGCGCACCCGGGAGATCGGCATCCTCAAGAGCCTCGGCGCCCGGCGCAGCGACATCCTCATGCAGTTCCTCATCGAGGCCGTGAGCCTGTCCCTGCTCGGCGGTCTCATCGGCCTCGCGCTCGGTTACGGCATCGGCCTCATGGTGGTGAAGCTCGTGCCTGCCTTCCAGGGCGCCTACGTACCCTTCTGGGCCGTGGCGCTGGCCATGGGCTTCTCCATGGGAGTGGGCGTGGTGTTCGGCATCGCCCCCGCTGCTAAAGCCGCTTCCCTGGATCCCATCGACGCCTTGCGCTACGAGTAGCCATGTACACCCTGCTCGAGAGCCTGCGTTCCGCCCTGCGCGCCATCCGCGCCCACAAGCTCAGGAGCTTCCTCACCACCTTAGGGATAATCATCGGCGTCATGGCCGTGGTCACCATCGTCTCCCTCATCCAGGGCTTCAGCCAGTCCATCAGCAGCCAGTTCGCGGGCTTCGGCGCCGACAGCCTCACCATCACCTCCTACCTGCCCTTCAAGGAGCAGTTGGAGGGCAAGGTGGCGCGCATCACGCCGGACGACATGCTCGCCATCCAGCACGAGATCCCCGGCATCAGCGGCGTCACCCCCATGCTGCAGCTCGGCCAGTTCGGCACCGCCATCCAGTACAAGGGCCTCAGCAACTCCTCCCAGATCATGGGCGTCACCGAGGGCTACGCCACGGTGTTCAGCCAGTACCCGGACCAGGGCCGCTTCATCACCCCGGGGGATGACCTCTCCCACCGCCGCGTGGCGGTCATCGGCCAGACCGTGGTGGACAACCTGCACCTGCCCGCGGATCCGGTGGACGAGTATTTCCAGATCGACGGCCAGTGGTTCAAGATCGTGGGCCTGCTCCACAAACAGGGCTCCATCCTGGGTCAGGACCAGGACAACAATGTGCTCATCCCCTACGGCACCGCCCACAGCCTCCTGGGCGGCGCCAGGCAGGAAGACATCGTCATCCAGCTCAAGGTGAACGACACCAGCCAGATGGATGCCACCACGGACCGCATCCGGCAGCTGCTCCGGCGCCAGCACCGGCTCAAGACCGGCCAGGACGACGACTTCAAGGTGCAGACCGCGGACCAGTTCACCGAATCCTTCCGCAGCATCCTCGACATGCTGACGGCGGTGTTGGGCGGCATCGTGGGCGTGTCGCTGCTGGTGGGCGGCATCGGCATCATGAACATCATGCTGGTATCGGTGACCGAACGCACGCGTGAAATCGGCATCATCAAGAGCCTGGGAGCACGGCGCCGCGACATCCTGCTGCAGTTCCTCATCGAAGCGGTCACGCTTTCGGTGATCGGCGGCATCATTGGGCTGCTGGTCGGTTACGGCATCGGCGTGCTGGCGGCGCACGCCATCCCCGCATTCCGCGCCGCCTATGTGCCCTGGTGGGCGGTGCTCCTGGCCTTCGGCTTTTCTGCCGGCGTGGGCATCATCTTCGGCATCGCGCCCGCCGCCAAGGCCGCTGCACTCGATCCCATCGAAGCGTTAAGATACGAATAAGCAAAAACCAACGGCGAGCGCGGCATGGTTCCGCAGACGGTTCCCATGCTGGTCGGCCACCGCGGCTGGCCGGCGCAATTTCCTGAAAACACCCTGGAAGGTTTTGCCGCGGCGGTCGCCGCCGGCGCCTGCTGGCTGGAATGCGATGTGCAGCTCAGCGCCGACCGCGTGCCCTTCGTGTGCCACGACGCGTCGCTCCAGCGTACGGCGGGACGCGACCTCGACATCACCACCACCCCGGCACACGCACTGGACGCCATCAGCGTGGGGGAAGCCGCGCGCTTCAGCGCGCGCTTCGCGGCAGTCAGACTCGCCCGGTTGACGGCGCTCACGGACTGGCTTACGCGCCAACCGGATGTCACGCAGTTTGTGGAAATCAAACGCCAGAGTCTGCGGCATCACGGTATGCAGCCGGTCGTGGACGCCGTCATGGCCGCGCTGCAACCCGCACTCAAACAGTGCATAGTTATTTCTTTCGATCACAACTGCCTCGTACCGGCACGGCGGCTGGGAGCCGCCCGCGTTGGCTGGGCCGTGGAAACGGCCGACGAACAGGCGCGGCGCAGCGCAACCGAATTGCAGCCCGACTATCTGTTTACCGACGAGAAGTTGTTTGCCCGCATGCGCGCGGCACTGCCGGGCCCCTGGCAATGGATTGTTTATCACACCGAAGATGCCGGGCGCGTACTGGAACTCGCCGGTCAGGGCGCATCCATGGTCGAGACCAATGACATCGGCACGCTGCTCGGCGACGCACGCCTGCACCGGCCATGAACGATTATCAATATGACCTGGTGATCGTCGGCGCCGGTATTCACGGCGCGGGCATCGCCCAAGCCGCGGCCGCGGCCGGTCACAGCGTGCTGGTGCTCGAACAGCAGGCGATTGCCGCGGGCACCTCCAGCCGCTCGAGCAAACTGGTGCACGGCGGCCTGCGCTACCTGGAGCAGTTTGATCTCAAGCTGGTGCATGAAAGCCTGGTCGAGCGCGAGCGCCTGCTGCGACTCGCGCCTTTGCTGGTAAAACTGGTGCCGTTTTACATTCCCATCTACCACGACACGCGCCGCCGTCCGTGGGAAATCCGCGCCGGCCTGAGCCTGTACGCGCTGCTTGGCAAGTTGCGCGCGCACGCGCGCTTCCGCTCCCTGCCGCGCCGCGACTGGGACCGGCTCGAGGGTCTGCAACGCGCCGGCCTGCAGGCGGTATTCCAGTACTGGGATGCGCAGACCGATGATGCCGCGCTCACCCGCGCGGTCATGAATTCCGCCGCCGCGCTGCACGCGCAACTGAGCGTGCCTGCGAGCTTCAGTCACGCGCAACTCGATGATCATGGCTGCCATGTGACGTTCACCCACGCGGGCTCCGAGCAACAGCTACGCTGTCGCGTGCTGGTAAACGCCGCGGGTCCCTGGGTGAATCACGTCGCCGCCCGCATCCGCCCCCCGTCGGCTCGGGCCCGGGTGGACCTGATTCAAGGCACACATCTGGTCATGGATGCCGCAATCGTGGACAGCATCTATTACGTCGAGGCGCCGCGCGATGGTCGTGCGGTGTTCATCATGCCCTGGCACGACAACAGCACCCTCGTAGGTACTACCGAAACCCGGTTCACCGGACCGGATCCCGTCGCTGTCCAGCCCTTGCCGCAGGAACAGGACTATCTGCTGGAGGTGCTGCGCCGCTATTTCCCCTCGGCTCCGACCGGAATCCGTGCCAGCTTCGCGGGATTGCGCGTGCTGCCGTCTGGTCCGGGTCGCGCGTTCCGTCGCTCGCGTGAAATGCTGCTGCTCACGGACCGCAAACAGCAACCCCGTCTGCTGAACGTGTACGGAGGCAAACTCACCTCCTATCGCGCCGACGCAGAACGCGTCCTGCGCCTCCTGCGTACCAGCCTGCCCGAGTGCACGCCCAGGGCCGACACCCGCAAGCTGCCGCTCACACCCGCCTAGCCGGTTCGTATGCCGCGCCGCACGCCTCTGTTCCTCGCTCTGGACCAGGGCGGTCATGCAAGCCGTGCACGGGTATTCGACGCCGGGGGCAAACTCGTGGCCGCCGCGGAAAAACGCATTGCTACCCGGCATCCTGCGGCACACCGAGTTGAACACGATCCCAATGCGCTGCTGGCCTCGGTACGCCAAGCTTGCCGGAGTGTTGCCCGGCAGCTGGGACCGCGGGTGGCCGATATTCGCCGCGCGGGACTGGCGACGCAGCGTTCCACCGTCGTCTGCTGGGACCGCAACACCGGCCACGCGCTCTCGCCGGTGATTTCCTGGCAGGACCGGCGCGCGGCACGCTACATCCAGACGCTGGCACCACACGCCGCCCGTGTGCACCGCATCACCGGGCTGGTGCTGTCCGCGCACTATGGCGCCAGCAAGCTGCGCTGGTGTCTGAAAAAACTGCGCGCGGTGCGGCGCGCCTGGCAACAGCAGCGGCTGGCGGCTGGGCCGCTCGCCGGTTTTATTCTGGCCAACCTGCTGGTGGAAAAGCCGCTGCTGGCCGATCCGGTCAATGCCTCGCGCACCTTGCTGTGGGATTACCGCGCGCGCACCTGGTCGCCGGAACTGCTGGCGCTCTTCGGCATCGGCGCAGAAATCCTGCCTGAGTGTGTACCCAATCAGCACGCTTTCGGTCATGTGTTGCTGGCAAAGCGGAAAATTCCGCTCACCGTGGTCACCGGCGACCAGCCGGCGGCGCTGTTCGCACAGGGCCCGCCCCGCACCGACAGCATCTACATCAACCTCGGCACCGGCGCGTTCATCCAGCGCCTGCACGGCAGCCAGCCGCCGCGGGTGGCCGGGCTGCTCGGCAGCGTGCTTTGGCAGGATGCAGAGCGCGCTTTGTATGTGCTGGAGGGCACGGTCAACGGTGCGGCGAGCGCACTCGCCTGGCTGCGCCGGCAATTGGGCATTTCCGAAAAGCTCATGCTCAAGAACATGCCCGGCTGGCTGGATTCCGAATCCGGCGTGCCGCTGTTTTTGAATGGCATATCGGGGCTGGGTTCACCCTACTGGCAGGCTGATTTCCGTTCACGTTTTGTCGGCCATGCAGACCGCGGCAAAAAATTTCTCGCCGTCATTGAAAGCATCGTGTTTCTGCTATGCGTGAATCTTGAAAAGATGCGCACGCGGCAGGCGCCACTGCGGCGCATCGTCGTGACCGGTGGCTTGGCGAACCGACACGAGATATGTCAGAGTCTGGCCGATCTCAGCGGGTTACGCGTAATCCGGCCGGAGGAACGCGAAGCCACGGCGCGCGGCGTAGCCGTGCTGCTCGGCATGCGCGGCCTCTCCGAAACCAGGCACGGCGTCGTTTGGCGGCCGCAAATCAATTCGCCACTGCGACAACGTTACGCAAGATGGCAGGCGGAAATGCGCCTTGCGCTGTCCCGGTAATCAACTATGTTGTGCGAGGTGCATACTCGCAAGCCGCAGCAGGCAATCGCTGATGCACGATGGGATCACGGTTCATGGAGAACTCCGGCATGTGCGCAGCCACGTTCGCCTCCGCGGCTATTCTCGCCTGCCCGCTTGGCGCCGGATCATGCGATCTTGACAGGCAATCCGATGGCGCTTTTCAGCGACCGTTAGTCGTGGGCGCTGACCCATTGTGGCGGCAGACTGGGATGCCAGCTGTCAAACCCACGCGAATCCCAGATACCGCTTGAAAATGCCTGGCCTCCGACCGCCAGCTGAATAGTGTAATCTCCGGCGCCGTTGATCCTGGCCAGCTGCATGGGATTGAACAGCAGGGTGAAATTGCCCTTGGCATCCATAGTCACCGTACATTCCAGATGCAAAGGCGCGTAGGTGTTCTTGTAAGCCACGGCCAGCATACCCGTACTGCCGTTGATGGTGAGCACCGCGCTGGTCACCATGAACCCGGTATTCTGGCCATGCAAGGTGCGTTGACCGGCGTACGGCAAAAGCTTCCAGGTCGGTGGAAGTACCAATGGCCCCTGCGCGGCCGGCGCCACGGTGGTATCAACCGTGCCGCCAACGATGGGCTTGGCCACGGCGCTGGCGGCATCCACCGGTATCGGCAAGGTTGTGAACGCACTCTGCAGTACCCGGTAGCTGTCGCCGACCGCGCCGAAATCCACCTGCTTGCCGGCGATGTTGAAGCTCTTGAACGTAGGCTGATTCTGCATGACCATGCATACTGGGGTCCACGGCTTGCTCGAATCGAGCGTCACGACACGTACATTGCAAGCCAATCCGTTCACATCAATATTGGCCGCCACGATGCGCGTCTGCTGGAACAGAGACGGCAGCTCGGCAGTCAGGGTAAAGGCTTGCTGTCCGGTCGAAGATCCTGACGGCGCGCAAGCGCCCAGTGCACCCAGGATTCCGATCCCCGCTATGAGCACGGCCCAACGATAAACACACGATTGCGGCATACATCAATCCTCATCTG
>DATEJV010000093.1:0-9790 GCA_035277745.1 Gammaproteobacteria bacterium
GGGTTGCGAGCACTGCAACCGTACCGGTTATCGCGGCCGCACCGGCATTTACGAAATGGTGGTGGTGGACGAGCACACGCGCGGCATGATCCACGACGGTAACAGCGAACAGGAACTCGAGCACTACGCGCGCACCAAGACACCCAGCATCCGCCAGGATGGCCGCGATCGTGTGCTTGCCGGTGAGACCAGCGTCGAGGAAGTGCTGCGGGTTACTAGAGAAGACTAGTGAGGTGTGAGGCGTGAGGAGTGAGGCGTTAAAAAAACTTGTCCGAAGCAATGAAGTGTTCCAACCTCAGGATCTGCCGTGCTCCTATATTGAATTCCGCGGCCCCTCACGCCTCACCCCTCACCCCTCACTTTCCTTCCGGCCCCTTACGCCTCACTCCTCACCCCTCACCTCTTACTGACATGGGTGCGTTCGAATATACCGCCATCGACCACCGCGGCCGCGAGCGTCGCGGCGTGCTGGAAGGCGACACTCCGCGACAGATCCGCCAGCAGTTGCGCGACCAGGGCCTGACGCCGCTGGCGGTGGCACAGGCCGCGGAGCAGGAAACCCGCGGCCGCACCGGCCTCGGCTGGCGGCGCGGCATCAGTGCCGCGGACCTGGCACTGATCACCCGGCAACTGGCCACGCTGGTGCGTTCCGCGCTGCCGGTCGAGGAGTGCCTGCTCGTAGCCTCACAGCAAAGCGAAAAGCCGCGCCTCAAGACCATGCTGCTCGCGGTGCGCGGCCGCGTCATGGAAGGCCACACGCTGGCCTACGGCCTGGGGCAGTTTCCGCACGTGTTCCCGGAAATTTTCCGCGCCACCGTAGCGGCCGGCGAGCACACCGGGCATCTGGACGGCGTGCTCGAGCGGCTCGCCGACTATGCCGAGAACCGCCAGGTGCTGCGCCAGCGCATGCTGCTCGCCATGATTTACCCGGCCCTGCTCACCGTCATGGCGATCGTGGTGGTCGCGGGGCTCATGGCATACGTGGTGCCGCGCGTCACTGAAGTTTATACGCACACCGGCCAGACGCTGCCGTTCCTGACCATCGCCTTGATCGCCGTCAGCCACTTTCTGCACGCCTACGGCATCTGGGTGATCGTGGCCCTGGTAATCGCGTTTTTCGCGTGGCGCCGCATGCTGCGCAAACCCGACGTGCGCCGGCGCTGGGACGCGTATAAATTGCGCCTGCCGCTCATCGGGCGCCTGGTGCGCGGCATCAACACCGCGCAATTCACGCGCACGCTCAGCATTCTCGCGGGCAGCGGCGTGCCGGTGCTGGAAGCCCTGCGCATCGCCGGTGAAGTTGTGGTGAATCTGCCGATGCGCGAGGCGGTCGAGGAGGCCGCCGCGCGCGTGCGCGAAGGCGCCTCCATCAACCAGTCGCTCGCCAAGAGCGGCCTGTTCCCGCCCATGGCGGTGCACCTGATTGCCAGCGGCGAGGCCAGCGGCAAGCTCGACAGCATGCTGGAACGCGCCGCCATCAGCCAGGAACGCGAACTGGAAACCCTGACCGGCACGCTGCTCGGCATCATGGAGCCCGGGCTGATCCTGGTCATGGGACTGATTGTGCTGCTTATCGTACTCGGCATTTTGCTGCCGATTTTCGATCTCGACCAGATGGTGCACTGACGGGAGGCTGCCGTGAAGATATTCGCTTTGTTGTGCTGCTGCATGTTGTGGTATCCGCTGACCGCGCTGGCTGCCGGCAGCTTCAATTACAACTACGCGGAGCTGGGCTATCAGCGTCAGGCGACTCCCGGAGGCACTACCCTCAACGGGCCGGCACTGGATTTCTCCTGGACCGCATACAGCGAACTGCAGATCATCGGCAGCTATGACCGGTTCACGCAATCCTCACCGGACATCAGCAGCAGCGATTATTCCGCCGGCATCCGCGGCGACAGCAGCTTTAGCGATCAGACAGATTTCACCACCGACATCCTGTATGTCAACAACCGCTCCACGGTTGCCGGCAGCAGCAGCACCGACAACGGGTACCGGCTGGCGTTCGGGTTTCGGCACTTGTTCAGTCCGCGGGTGGAACTGGACGGCGGCCTTGGCCATAACTGGTTGACCCAGTCGTCCAACGATGTCAACCTCGGGCTGCTGTTCAATGCCACCGCATGGCTGGCAGCCGGGCTGAGCTACAGTCACAACGGCGTCACCGGGAACACCGCCAGCGCGCGCCTGCGCTTGTATTTCTGAACCGCCGCGGAACTTTCGTGATACCTTGACACCCTAAGCACCAGTTCCAGGAATCCTTATCCCAGGGATACGGGTCGGCACCGCCTGTGGCTGCCGATGAAGACAATAATCAATGCCGTTTCCACCTGGAGTAGCACCATGAACAGCTTGCGCTTGATCCCGGGCTTTGCGGTATTGCTGGCCGTGCTCACCTGCGTTGGGCTGCCGGCACTGGCCCAAGCTGCGGCCACACCGGCCAAGACGACTGACGCTTTTGCCAGCCTCCAATTTCGCAATCTCGGGCCGGCTGAAGCCGGAGGTCGCGTGGCCTCGGTGGTCGGCATCCCCGGCAACCCCAAGATCTATTACATGGGCGCCGCAGGCGGCGGGGTATGGAAATCCACCGACGGCGGATATCACTGGCAGGCGATTTTCAGCAAGCAACCCACGAGTTCCATCAGCGACGTGGTGCTCGATCCCTCCAACCCAGGCATAGTCTGGGTGGCTACCGGCGAAGTGAACATCCGCAACGACGTGCTGGACGGCGCCGGCCTGTACCGCTCGACAGATGCCGGCAATACCTGGCAGCTCATGGGCTTCAAGGATGCCGGCAACATCTCCAAGGTCGTCGTGGATCCGCACAACAGCAACATCGTGTGGGTGGCGGTGTTGGGTCACGTGTGGGGCACGAACCCGGAACGCGGCGTGTTCAAGACCACCGACGGCGGCAAGACCTGGAAGAAGGTGCTGTTCGTCAATGACCATACAGGCGCCATTGATCTCACCATTGACGGCGACAACCCGCAAGTGTTGTTCGCCGCCCTGTGGCAGGCGCAACGCTATCCCTGGAAGCTCGATGAGGGCGGACCGGACAGCGGCCTGTGGCGCTCCACCGACGGCGGCGACACCTGGACGCGACTGACCACCGACCTGCCCAAACCGCCCATTGGCCGCATCTCCATCGCGGTCGCACCCAGCAATCCCGAGCGCGTGTACGCGCTCATCGAAACCCAGCGCGGCAACGGTCTGCTGTTCGATTCCACCGACCTCGGCGAACACTGGCAACAGGTGAGCGACAACTACGCGCTCGACGTGCGTCCGTTCTATTTCTCGCACGTGTTCGTCGCGCCCCACGACGAGAACAAGTTGTATTTCACCTCCTTTGAACTCATGCAGTCCGACGACGGCGGACACAGCGCGCATTCGATTGATTCCGGCGTACACGTGGACCATCACGCCTTCTGGCAGGATCCGACCAACCCCGACCGCATGATCCAGGGCAACGACGGCGGGGTTTACCTGAGTCTGGACGCGGGTGCACACTGGCGCTTCGCCGACACGCTGCCGATCGAGCAGTTCTACCAGGTGGCAGCGGACAGTAACCAGCCGTACAACCTGTGCGGCGGGCTGCAGGACAATGACGGCTGGTGCGGACCCTCCGCTTCCTCGAGCGGGTTCTTCGACAGCGGCAGCAAGTGGTTCGGCATCCCGCTGGGTGACGGCCAGTATCTGGTGCCCGCGCCCACCGATCCGGACATCGTGTATGCGGATTCCCAGGGCGGTGACATCGTGCGCTACAACGTCGCCAAACACAGCGAGATCGGCATCAAACCGTACAGCGCGCTGGAAAGCCTGGAATTGAAGGATCACAAGTATCGCTTCAACTGGACCTCGCCCATCGCAGTCTCGTCCACCGACGCCAAGACCGTTTATCTCGGCGGCAATGTGGTCTTCAAGTCCACCGACGGCGGTCAGCACTGGAGCGTCATCAGTCCGGACCTGACGCGCAACGACAAATCCAAGCAACTGTATTCGGGCGGCCCGGTGAACTACGACATCACCGGGGCGGAAACCTACGACACACTGCTGTCGCTGGTGCTGGCACCGACCGATCCGCAAGTCATCTGGGCGGGCAGCGACGACGGTCAGGTACACGTGACGCGCGACGGCGGCCAGCACTGGAGCAACGTCACACCGTCGGGCGCGCCTCAGTGGGGACGCGTATTCAAGATCGGCGTGTCACCGTTTGACCCCGGCACCGCATACGTAGCGGTGGACAACCACGAGATGAATGACCGCAAGCCTTACGTCTACGCCACCGGCAACTTCGGCCAATCCTGGCACAGCCTCGCCAAGGGTCTGCCGGACGAACCGGTACTCGTGGTGCGCGAAGATCCCAACCAGCAGGGTTTTCTGGTGCTGGGCAACATGACGGGCCTGTGGTATTCGCATGACCACGGTGACCACTGGCAGCAATTCCACTCGGGATTCCCCACTGCCCCGGTGTTCGACGTGAAGTTCGTGCATCACGCACTGGTGGTGGCCACCCACGGCCGCGGCCTGTTCGTGATGGACAATCTGCGCCCCTTCGAGGAGATGGGCACTCAGATCGCTGCGCAGGCATTCCACCTGTTCACGCCGTCGCAAGGCACCGAGTATGCGTTTGCCGCCGGCCACATGCCGGAGCCGGTGTTGATTGATTACTACCTCAAGGACGCCCTCAAGACCGCGCCGGCGGAGATGGCCCGGCACCATACAGGGGTGAAAATCGCGATTACGGATCCCAGCGGACAGGTCGTGGCCACCGAGTACGGTCCCGCCAAGGCGGGAATCAACGCCTACGCATGGCCGATGCGCTACACCGGTCCGACGCAACTCAGCTTCGAGCATCCGACTGGGTTCCGCGCACGCTTTGGGTCGCTGGGACCGGCGGTGTTGCCCGGTTCCTACCACGTGGCGGTGACCGCGAACGGCCAGACTCAGACCACCACGGTCAGCGTACGCGGCGATCCGAACCTGGATATCCCGGCGGATGTGGCGCGCGCCAACCTGCAATTCAGCCTGCAGGCGCGCAACATGCAAAGCGCGCTCAACGAGATGCTCAACCGCATCACGGCGATGCACGCTACGCTGACTGGCTTCGAGAAAACCGTGAACTCGAACCCCACGCCGCAGACCCAATACGCAGCACTGGCAAGCCAGGCCCGGGAACTCGACAAGAAACTCACCGCGCTCAAGGACAGCGTGTACAACCCGCTGGTGCAGCGCGACGTTCCCGAGGACTCACTGCACTTCCCGGCGGGCTTGCATGACGATCTGCGCAGCCTCGGCGGCTTCGGTTCCAATCCCACCACCGCACCGGACGCCTCGGCGCTCGCCAACGCGGCGGCGGCGGGGATGGAACTCAAGGGCAAGCTCGCGGAATTCAACGGCCTGCTTACGGGCGAGGTCGCGAACTACAACAAGGCGGCCTTCGCGGCCGGTGCGCCCACGCTCATGACCGGCCAGCCCATCGCAGTCGCGCCGGTACAGATGTAAATGTTGCGCGCACATCGTGGATGGGGGAGGCTCCGGCCTCCCCCGTGTTTCCAATCCGGCTGTGCTGATTCAGCCGGAATTTGAATCGTGGGCCAATCGCAGGACAGCGATGCCGTCCTGCCGCATACACCCACGCTGCCGGCGCGGACTCGCGCGTGCGCCTTGCGTCTCACGGTACGATTTCGGGATGTTTCAAGCGCGCATCTTTTCGATGCACGCCTCTCCACACCGCAGGGACGCAAACCCATGCCACTCACGGCAGCGGCGGAACCGTTTGCCATCATTACCCGGAGAACTACAATGAAACTCGCGCACCTGCTCAAGCATTCCCGTATTTTGCTCATTGCATTGGCGTTGGTGTCGCTGCCCGCCTACGCGCAAGCCGGCGCACCGGCCGGGACTGCGCCCGACGTTTTCCACAATCTCAAATTCCGCAATCTCGGTCCGGCCATCGCGGGCGGCCGCGTGACCTCGGTGGTCGGGATTCCCGGCAATCCCAAGATTTATTACGTGGGCGCCGCCGGCGGCGGCGTGTGGAAAACCACCGACGGCGGCCTGCATTGGCAGGCGATATTCAGCAAGCAACCCACCTCTTCCATCAGCAACATTGCACTCGCGCCCTCCAATCCAAACCTGGTGTGGGTGGCCACGGGCGAGGTCAACATTCGTAATGACGTGCTCGACGGCGCCGGTCTGTATCTGTCCACCGATGCCGGTAAGACCTGGAAGCTCATGGGCTTCAAGGATGCCGGCCAGATCGCCAAGGTGGTGGTGGATCCGCACAACTCCGACACCGTGTGGGTGGCGGTGCTCGGCCACGCCTGGGGCCCGAACCCCGAACGCGGCGTGTTCAAGACCACCGACGGCGGCCGAACCTGGAAGAAGGTGCTGTACGTCAACGATCACACCGGCGCCATTGACCTCAGCCTGGACGGCGACAATCCGCAGGTATTGTTCGCCGCCCTATGGCAGGCGCAGCGCTATCCCTGGAAACTCGACGACGGCGGCCCGGACAGCGGCCTGTGGCGCTCGACCGACGGTGGCGACACCTGGACGCGACTGACCACCGATCTGCCCAAACCGCCCATCGGCCGCATCTCCATCGCGGTCGCGCCCAGCAATCCCGAGCACCTCTACGCGCTCATTGAAACCCGGCGCGGCCACGGCCTGCTGTTCACCTCCACCGACCTCGGCGATCACTGGCAGCAGGTCAGCGACAACTACGACCTCGACGTGCGCCCGTTCTATTTCTCGCACGTGTACGTCGCCCCCCACGACGAGAACAAGTTGTACTTCGCCTCGTTCTTCCTGATGGAATCCGACGACGGCGGACACAGCGCCCATCCCATTGATATGAGCGTGCATCCCGACCACCATGCTTTCTGGCAGGACCCGACCAATCCCGAGCGCATCATTCAGGGCAACGACGGCGGCGCGTATCTCAGCCTTGACGGCGGCAAGAGTTGGCGCTTCCTCGACGGTATGCCCATCGAGCAGTTCTACCAGGTGGCAACCGACAGCAAGACTCCGTACAGCCTGTGCGGCGGCCTGCAGGACAACAGCGGCTGGTGCGGCCCGTCTTCCGCGCTCTCCGACAACGTAGTGAGCGGCAATGACTGGTACACCGTGGTGGGCGGCGACGGCGAATACATCGTGCCGGCGCCCAGCAATCCGGACATCATTTACGGCAACGCCGAGGACGGCGCCATCACGCGCTATGATCTGCGCAGCCATCTGGCGCCCGACATCATGCCGTACTTCCACGGTCCCGGCGCCATCAATGACCTCGAAACCAAAAACCAGAAATACCGCTTCAACTGGACCTCTCCCATCGCAGTCGCGCCGAGCGATGCCAACACCGTGTACACGGGAGGCAACGTGCTGTTCAAGTCCACGGATGGCGGCGCACACTGGAGCGTCATCAGCCCGGACCTGACGCGCAACGACCAGAGCAAGCAGTTGAACTCCGGCGGCCCGGTGAATTTCGACCTCTCCGGCGCCGAGACCTACGACACCATCCTGTCGCTGACGCTCGCATCCACCGATCCGAACGTGATCTGGGCCGGCACCGACGACGGTCTGGTGCAGGTGACGCGCGACGGTGGCCGGCACTGGGATAACGTCACGCCTTCCGGTGCGCCGCACTGGAGCCGCGTCTATCAGATCGGCGTGTCGCCGTTCGATGCCGGCACCGCCTACGTGGCCTTCGACAACCACGAGATGAACGACACCCATCCCTACGTTTATGCAACGGACAATTACGGCAAATCCTGGCACTCCATCGCCAAGGGGCTCCCGGACGGGTCGGTGCTGGTGGTGCGTGAAGATCCCAACATGAAAGGGCTCCTGGTGCTCGGTAACATGACCGGCCTGTGGTACTCGCGCGACGATGGCGGTCATTGGCAGCCACTCAAGGCCGATTTTCCCACCGCCGCGGTATTCGATCTCAAATTCGTGCACCACGCGCTGGCGGTGGCTACCCACGGTCGTGGGCTGTTCGTACTCGACAATTTGCGCCCTATCGAGGAAATGAACGACGACGTAGCCAAACAGACCTTCCACCTGTTCACGCCGTCCGCAGGTACGGAATTCGTGCGCTGGTCACGCGGCGAGGGCGCGGAGCCTTCGTTCACCACGCCCAATGCGCCCGACGGCCCGATGATTGACTATTACCTGAAGACTGAACTCACGGCCACGCCGGCCGAGAAAACCCAACACCATTCGCCGGTGAAAATCGTGATCACCGATGCCAATGGCAACACTGTCGCAACCGATTACGGTCCGGCCAAGGCCGGCGTCAACCAGTTCGTGTGGAACATGAGCTATGACGCGCCCACGCAGCTGGACTTCGAAACAATTCCGGCGGCTTTCGCTGCATTCAGCCCATCCGGCCCCGCGGTACTGCCCGGCACTTACCATGTCACGGTGAGCGTCGGCGGTCAGACCCAGGCCACCACGGTGGCGGTACACAGCGACCCGAACCAGCACATCCCGCTGGAAGTCATGCAGGCGGATCTCAATATCGGCCTGCAAGTGCGCAACGAAACCAGCGCGTTCGATGCCATGCTGAACCGCATCGTGGCGATGCAGAACGCGCTGGGATCCTTCGAGAACGGCGCCGCGGCCGGCGCGCCACAATACGCGACGGTGCTCAGCCAGGCGAAAGCGCTCGACAAGAAGCTCACGGACCTCAAGAACAGCGTCTACAACCAGGGTCTGCAGCATATGGTGGTGGAAGACAACATCCACTATTTGTCGCGCTTGAACGGCGACCTGCAGGTGCTGAGCGGGATAACCACGCTGGTCGGGCAGATGCCCACTGCGCCGATGCGGGAAGCTGCGGCTGAGGTCAGCTCGAAGCTGAATGCGAAGCTGGCTGAGTTCAATGCCATCCTGGCCACGGACGTACCGACCTATAACAAGACCGCCTACGCCGCCGGCGCGCCTACGCTCATGACGGGCGAGCCGATCAGCATCAAGCCGGTGAAGATGTAAGCGCAAATCGCTGTGCGCAATTCACGGGGAGGGCTTCGCCCTCCCATTTTTTTACCTATACTGCCCGTGCTTCGACAGGGAGATCAGCATGTTCCGACCATCGGCATGGTCTATTTGCCTGGCATTGGCACTGGGGTTGCCAAGCTTGACCGGTTGCACGACTTTTCTCGCCCGTCAGATGGTGGAAGCGCCCAACAAACTTCAAACACCACCGGAAAAGCAAGCAAAGCTGGCTGCGTTTTTTGATCAGGTCCGCAATCAGGACTTCAGCCGCACCGCCATGGTGCCCGTCGGACCTCCGCTGGCCGACCTCTCCATCGCCGTCATGCCACCGGGAAACGCCGATGCCGAGTATCACGCGAGCGTCACGCGGCACGAGGTCTCGATGCAGTTCAAGCCGGGCAAATTACGGCCTTACTCCCGCAGGCCGATAGGTACCATCGTCCTGCTGCCTGCGTTCCAAAATGGGAAATTCATGATGCTGCCCTGGGCTTCTGTGATGGCCAAGGCTGGGTATCAATGCGTGCTGGTGGATTTGCGCGGCGAGGGCCTGTCAACGGGCAACTGGATTACCTGGGGCAACGTCGAATCCCGCGATGTGCAACAGCTCATCCACTGGCTCAACACGCGCAATATCGTGTACGGACCGCTGGTGCTGATGGGTGTCTCGTACGGCGCCACGGTTGCATTACGCACGGCTGCGCTGGATCCACAAGTCAGGGCCGTGGTGGCCATCGAACCCTTCGTGAGTGCCGTGGATGTCATCCAGCGCGGCGGGCGCATCATGTTTCCGACG
>DATEJV010000094.1:0-2919 GCA_035277745.1 Gammaproteobacteria bacterium
GTCAGGTCGAACCGGCAGGCGCGGCTGTCCAAAGGACTTGGCGCAGGAATAAGATAACCGGCCCGCAGTGAATGTTTTGAGGCAGTCCATGGCGGAGGAGTCGAACACGCAGCCGGAGTCGGCTATCCGCTGGCGGGTGCGCGGCTGGCAGATCGCCTTTTTCGCCGTTTTGGTGGTGGCTTTTGCCACCATGAATGTATTCACCACGCTCGCCAACAAGGAGAACGACGGCATTGTTCTGTCGCCGTGGGAGCCGGTGGTCTGGGAATTCTCCAGCGCGATATTGATCTGGCTGCTAATTCCGGTTATCGCATGGTTCAACCAGCGCGTGCTGATTAGCGCATGCACGTGGAAGTGGACGGTGCCCGCGCATCTGCTGGCGAGCGTGCCGTTTTCCATCGTGCATGTTGCCGGTATGGTTGGCTTGCGCAAGCTGGCGTATGCCGCCGCCGGCCGTTCCTACGATTTCGGCGCGCCGCTCGCCAACTGGATTTACGAATACCGCAAGGACGTGGTGGCCTACGGTCTCATCCTGGCGGCGCTGTACGCCTTCCGCGTGTATCGCCTGTGGCTGGAAAGCCGCCTCGCGCCGGCGCCGATGGCCATAGCCGGCGGCGGCGTTGAACGGCTGGTGGTGCGGAAGCTGAATCGCGAGTTCCTCCTGAATGCCGCCGAGATTGACCGCATCGAGTCCGACGGCAATTACGTCACCATTCACGCCCAGGGCACGAGCTATCCACTGAGGGAATCGCTGGCCTCACTGGAAAAGCGCCTGGACCCCAAGCGTTTCGCGCGCGTGCACCGCGGCCACATCGTCAACCTGGATCGCATCCGCGAAATCCAGCCCTGGGACAGCGGCGATTACCGCATCCTGCTCAAGGACGGCAGTTTCGTGAACTTCAGCCGCCGCTACCGCAGCCGCCTGCCGCAGCTTTTCCATTCCTGATGTCTCTGCAAAAGTCCATCTTGGACTTTTGCAGATTCGACGCGTCCGGTACGCGCCCGGACTCGCCTCCGCCGAATCGAGCACCTGGGTGCTTGATTCGCGTGCGGTGCGTCCCTGCCCCGACGAAGCCCTGCATGCTGCAGAACTTCCCTGAATCCGTCTGGCTTTGCGCGGCCGCCGCTCGGCCCGAGCCGGCGCCGCTCGTCACTTCTGGCGTTGCATGGGTGCAGGCCTCGGCCTATTTTGCGCGTCACCTGATAAGGAGACGAACCATGCGCATGATTTCCCGATGCGGTTGGGCGATGTTGTCGGCCGGTTTGCTGCTGACGGGATGCGGCCGCGGCCAGGTGAACGTGTCGCCGGCGCCCGATGTCGGCTGGGGTTATTACGGCGGCGACGCGGGCGGTGCGCGTTATTCAACCGCAGCCCAGATCACACCGGCCAATGTCGATCATCTGCAAGTGGCCTGGACCTTCCGTACCGGCGACGCCGGTGCCGGATTCCCGGGCGATGAATGGAAGTCGCACATGACTTTCGAGGCGACGCCAATTCTCTATGACGGCACGCTCTACCTGACCACGAGCGAGACCAATGTGGTCGCAGTCAACGCGGCCACCGGCAAATTGCGCTGGCGCTACGACTCCAACGTCAAGAAACTTTGGTATTCGGACGCCGCTTCGCGCGGCGTGACACTGTGGGTGGACGGGCAATCGCCGGCAAACGCGCCCTGTCACGCGCGTATCTTCGCGCCTACGCTCGACAGCCGCATCGTGGCGCTGGATGCCAATACCGGCCAACTCTGTGCGGATTTTGCCGACCACGGCGTGCTCGATCTCCTGCATGGGATTCGATCCACGTACGAAACCGGCAGCCGCTACCGCAACTATCTCGTGACTTCGCCGCCCGTGATTCTGGACGGCAAGCTCATTTTCGGTTCCTCCATCGGCGACAACCGCGGCGTGGCTTTGGAGTACGGCACGGTGCGTGCCTATGACGCGCGCACCGGCCGGTACCTGTGGGGCTGGGACCCGATTCCGCGCGACCCGTCCAATCCCGTGTACAAGGAATGGACGCCCGTGGCGGCAAAAATCACCGGTGCGGCCAACGCCTGGCCGCCCTTGTCAGTTGATCCCGAACGGCATCTGGTATTCGTGCCCACGGGCTCGCCCAGCCCGGACGTGTACGGCGGCGAACGGCCCGGTGACAACCGCTGGGCGGATTCCGTGGTCGCGCTCGATGGCGACACCGGCAAGCTGGTGTGGGGCCACCAATTGGTGCACCACGATCTCTGGGATTACGACACCGTGGCGCAGCCGACGCTGGTGGATCTGCTGCACGACGGTCAGCGCGTGCCCGCCGTCATCGAGGCCACCAAGACCGGCATGCTCTTCACTTTCAACCGCGCAACCGGCGCGCCGATTTTCCCGATTGTCGAGAAGCCCGTGCCGCAGGACGGCGCGCCGGGTGAAGTGCTGTCCAGGACCCAGCCGTTTCCGGTGTTGCCCGCGCCGCTGGTGCGCCAGGGCCCGGTGACTCCGGGCGAAGCCTGGGGCCTTACGTTCTGGGACGAGGGCAAGTGCCGCAAGCGTATCGAGCAATACCGTTCCGAAGGCATCTTCACGCCGCCCGGGCTGAAAACCACCATCGAGCAGCCAGGCAACGCCGGCGGCGTCGAGTGGGGCGGCATTGCCTTCGACCCGGTGCACCAACTGGCCGTGGTCAATACCATGAATCTGCCCTGGGAATATGCCCTGATTCCCCGCGATCAGCTCAAGGCCGAGGCCGATTCCGGCAAATACGACGGCTGGGAATTCGCGCGCATGACCGGCACCCCCTACGGCATGCGCCGCCGAGTGTTGCTGTCGCCGCTCGGCATTCCCTGCGTCAAACCGCCGTGGGGCGAATTGGCGGCAGTCGACATGCAAACCGGACAAATCAAATGGCAAGTGCCGCTCGGCAACGCCGTGCTCAAT
>DATEJV010000095.1:0-16525 GCA_035277745.1 Gammaproteobacteria bacterium
TATGAACTGCTGCTGGCGTGCAGCAGCATACCGGAGACCGCCGATGACAAGGCATCGCTCGCGAGCGTCGAGGAGATGGAGGGCCTGTACACGCATCTGGAATCCGCCGCCGTCGCCAGCGGTTTTCTCGATCCGCAGCAACCCAAACATCTCATGCGCCGGCTGCGTCACCTGTTCAACCGCGCGCAGCCCGACCCGCGCGAAATCAACATCCTGCGCGGTTTGCTCACTGCGCTGCTGCGCGCCCGGCACGGTTGAGCCGCAGTGGCGGGTATAATGAGTCGCAGAATCATGGGCATTTTCCTCGACCACAACGCCACCACGCCGCTCGATCCACGGGTGCTGGAAACCATGCTGCCGCTGCTGCGCGGCACGCACGGCAACCCAGCGAGCGTGCACCGTTTCGGGCGCGAAGCGCGCGCCGTGCTGGACCGCGCGCGCGCCCAGGTGGCAGCGCTGGTCAACGCCCAGCCGTCGCAGGTGATTTTCACCGGCGGCGGCACCGAGGCCGACAATCTGGCGCTGCGCGGCGTGTGTCGTGGCATGCCTCGAGGACGCCTGCTGGTGAGCAGCATCGAGCATGCCGCCGTGCAGGAAACCGCCGACGCTTTGGCCAAGGATGGTTGGGTGGTGGAGCGCATTCCGGTGGATAGCGAGTGCCGCCTGGATTTGCATGCGCTTGAAAAGCTGCTCGACGGCGGGGCGCGCCTGGTGTCGGTCATGCTGGCCAACAACGAAACCGGTGCCATCCAGGACGTGCGCGCCGCAGCCGGACTCGCGTACGCTCGCGATGCGCTGCTGCACACGGATGCGATCCAGGCGGCCGGGAAAATGCCGGTGGATTTCACGGCGCTGGGAGCCGACTTGATGACGCTTTCGGCGCACAAATTGAACGGCCCGCGCGGCGTGGGCGCGTTGATCCGCAACCGGCGGGTGGACCTTGCACCGCAGATTACCGGCGGCGGTCAGGAACAGGGCTTGCGCGGCGGCACGGAGGATCTCGCCGGTATCGTCGGCTTCGGCGCGGCGGCGGAGCTGGCGCGCCTGGAATTGGACGCACGCAGCAGCCACGTGCGCGCGCTGCGCGCACGCCTGGAAGCGCAACTGAAACAACTGCCCGGTGTGCGGATTTTCGCCGCGCAGGCTGCACGCCTGCCGAATAGCGTGCAATTCGGCATCGCCGGTTATGCCGGCGAATGGCTGGTGATGGAACTCGATCGGCGCGGCTTCGCAGTCTCCAGCGGGTCCGCCTGTCACAGCGCCAGCGGCCGGCCCAGCCACGTGCTGCTCGCCATGGGGTGCAACGAGGCCGTCGCGCGCAGTGCGGTGCGCGTGAGCCTGGGCGCGGAAAACACCACCGACGACGTTGACGCGCTGCTGGCCGCGCTCGCCACGATCACCGCCCGGCGCCACGGCGCCGTGGCGCTGGTTTGAAGAATCAGGGGGATTGCATGGCGGAGAAAATCATTTATCTGGATTACGCGGCCACCACGCCGGTGGATCCACGCGTAGCGCAGAAAATGGCCGGGTTTCTGACCTGCGAAGGCCTGTTCGCCAATCCCGCATCGGCGCACGCTCCTGGGCGCAAGGCGCGCGGCGCGGTAGAGCAGGCACGCGTGCAGGTGGCGGCGCTGGCGAACGCCGAGCCCGGCGAGATCATTTTTACTTCCGGCGCCACCGAGTCCGACAACCTGGCCATCAAGGGCGCGGCGCATTCCTACCGCGACAAGGGCCGGCACGTGGTGACGTCGCGCATCGAACACAAGGCGGTGCTGGACACCTGCAAACAGTTGGAGCGCGACGGCTTTGAAGTCACTTATATAAAACCGGACGCCGATGGGCTGGTCGAGCCGCAGGCGGTGGCGCAGGCGCTGCGCCCGGACACGGTGCTGGTCTCGATCATGCACGTCAACAATGAAATCGGCACCGCCAACGACATCGCCGCCATCGGCGCCATCGTGCATGCGCAGGGCGCCTGGTTTCACGTGGACGCCGCGCAGAGCGCCGGCAAGCTGCCCATCGATCTCAAGCAAATGCCGGTGGACCTGATGTCGTTCTCGGGTCACAAGGTGTATGGGCCGAAGGGCATCGGCGCGCTGTATGTACGCAGCCAACCGCACATCAATCTTGATCCGCTGATCCACGGCGGCGGACATGAGCACGGCTTGCGTTCCGGCACGCTGGCCACGCATCAGATCGTCGGCATGGGCGAGGCCTATCGCATCGCACGCGAGGAAATGCCGAAGGACGTGACGCATTGCAACGCGCTGCGCCAGCAATTGTGGCAGGCCCTGCATGCCGCGGTGCCGGAAACTTTGCTGAACGGCCATCCCAGCCAGCGGGTGTGCGGCATCCTCAATGTGGGCTTCCCTGGTATCGAAGGCGAGAGTCTGCTGTTTGCCTGTCATGGCCTGGCGGTGTCCAGTGGTTCCGCCTGCACCTCGGCCGACAAGACGCCGTCATTCGTGCTGCGTGCGCTGGGACGGGACGACCAGCTCGCCGGCAGCAGCATCCGCTTCAGTGTCGGGCGCTTTACCACCCAAGAGGAAGTGCAGAGCGCCGCGCACATCGTGAGCGAGGAATACCATCGCCTGCGGGAACTCGCGCCCGCAGCCGGTTGAGCCATGCCCGATCCATTTGCCGCCTACAGCGACACGGTGCGGACGCATTTTCGCGCACCGCGCAATGCCGGAGGGTTCGCCGTCGGCCGGGAACGGATTCTTGCGGGCAGCGCCGGCCAGCGCCGTCACGGCCGGGAGGTGGAGTTCCAGTTGCAGCTCACCGCCGATGGCCGCATCGGCGATTGCCGTTACCATGTGTATGGCTGTCCCGCGACGATTGCACTGTGCTCGCTCACCAGCGAAGCGCTCAAGGGCCGCACACCGGCGGAAGCCGCCGGTTTCAGCGTCGTGGCGCTGGTGGAACAGCTGGGTCTGCCGGCCGAGAAGCGCGACGCCGCCATAACCGTGGAAGACGCTGTGCGTGCCGCCGTGGGGCGGTACAATGCTGCGTCGGCGATTTCGCCGGCCGTTCGGCAATTGCAGGTTTGAACATGGCTATTACCTTGACCGATTCCGCCGCCCGCCGTGTGCAAAGCTATCTTGAGAAGCGCGGCGGTTTCGGCCTGCGCCTGGGGGTGAAGAAAACCGGCTGCTCGGGTTTCGCCTACGTGGTGGACTACGCCGACACCGCCGGTCCCGAAGATGTCGTGTTTGAGCAGCACGGCGTGAAGGTGCTGGTGAGCCGCGAGAACCTGCCGCTGCTCGACGGCACGCGCGTGGATTTCATCCGCAAGGGGCTGAACGAGTCGTTCCAGTTCGACAACCCCAACGTCAAGGATGCCTGCGGCTGCGGCGAGAGCTTCACGGTTTGAACCCCCGGTTTTTCAGCGCTTTACCCCGTCTTTTCGTTGCCTGAACCGGCCCCCAGCCGGTAAACTTACACGCTTAAACGTGCCGGATTTCCGCAACGCAGTTCGGGCGCGGCCGGCATCCTCTCCCTTCCCGCCTGGAGTCGTATTTGTGGCTATCGAGCGCACCCTGTCCATCGTCAAGCCGGATGGCGTGGCCAAGAACCTCATCGGTGAAATCTACAGCCGCTTTGAAAAAGCCGGGCTGCGCATCGTCGCGGCGCGCATGCTGCATCTGAGCCGCGCCCAGGCCGAGGCCTTCTACGCGGTGCACCGCGCGCGGCCGTTCTTCAAGCCGCTGGTGGAGTTCATGATTTCCGGCCCGGTGATGGTGCAGGTGCTGGAAGGCGAGAACGCCATCCTCAGGCATCGCGAAGTCATGGGGGCCACCGACCCGCAGAAGGCCGCACCCGGCACCCTACGCCGCGACTTTGCCAAAACCGTGGATGAAAACGTGGTGCACGGCTCCGATGGCGCGGATACCGCGCGTCAGGAAATCGGTTTCTTTTTTGCCGATCTGGATCTCTGTCCGCGAACCCGCTGAGGACACATGGCGGCCACCCCCTCCAAAACAAATCTGCTGGGACTGGAACGCCCGGAGCTGGAAAAATTCTTCGGCACACTGGGCGCCAAGCCGTTTCACGCGCGCCAGGTGATGCAGTGGATGTATCAGCGCGGCATCGCCGACTTCGAAGCCATGACCGATCTCGGCAAGGCGCTGCGCACGCGGCTCACGGAGTGCGCCGCAATCAGCCTGCCGGCGGTACGCGGCGATCAGCTGTCCGCGGACGGCACGCGCAAGTGGCTGCTGGGCATGGACGCGTTCAACAGCATCGAGACTGTTTTCATCCCAGACGACGGGAGAGCTACATTGTGTATCTCTTCGCAGGTCGGTTGTGCCATGAATTGCAGCTTCTGCGCCACCGGCAAACAGGGGTTCAATCGCAATCTCACGAGCGCGGAAATCATCGCCCAGGTGTTCGTCGCGCAGCGCGCGCTGGGCGCGGCGCGCCCGATTACCAACGTAGTGTTCATGGGCATGGGCGAGCCGCTGGCCAATTACCGCAACGTGCTGCCGGTGCTGCGCATCCTGCTGGACGATTTCGGCTACGGCCTGTCCAAGCGGCGCGTGACCGTGAGCACCTCGGGTCTGGTGCCGAACCTCGACAAGCTCGCGCGCGACTGCGACGTGGCGCTGGCGGTGTCGCTGCATGCGCCCAACGATGCGTTGCGTGATGAACTCGTGCCCATCAATCAGGTGCATCCGCTCGCCGAGCTCCTGGCTGCCTGCCGGCGCTACGTGGCCAACAAGGATCGCGGCCATGTGCACGTCACCTTCGAGTACGTGATGCTGGAAGGCGTGAATGACGGCTTGGAGCAGGCGCGCGAGCTCGCGGCGCTGGTGCGCGATATTCCCTGCAAGGTCAACCTGATTCCCTTCAATTCTTTTCCGGGAACGCGTTACCGGCGCTCACCGCAGCCGATGATTGACCGTTTTGGCGAGTACCTGTGGCGTCAAGGCATCGTCGCCATCACGCGTCGCACCCGCGGCGAGGACATTGATGCCGCTTGCGGGCAGCTGGCCGGGCAGGTGCAGGACCGGATTCGCCGTGTGCAACGGCGGCCAAGCTCAACGGAGGCGCTGGCATGAACATGCGGATTGCGGACGGGTTTGCGGTATTGCTGGCGGCCGGATTGCTGGCAGCCTGCGTCAGTTCCTCCTCGGTGCCGGGCGACAAGGTCTCGCTGCAGCAGGCCTCGCAATTCAACGTGGAGCTGGGAGTGGCCTATATGCAGCAGGGCCGGCGGGATCTGGCGATGGAGAAGCTGCAACTGGCGCTCAAGCAGGATTCCGACAATGCCAACGCCTACATGGCGATCGGCCTGCTGTACAACAGTACCGGCGACACGCAGCGCGCGGACGAGAATTTCCGCATCGCCTTGCGCAAGGCGCCGGACAATCCGCAGATCCAGAACAACTACGCGGTATTCCTGTGCCAGCACGGTAAGCCGCGGGAGTCCGAGCAGTATTTCCTCAAGGCCGCGGAGAATCCGCTGTATCCCACGCCGGAAGCGGCCTATACCAACGCCGGCGTGTGCGCCAACAAGATTCCCGACCGCACGGAGGCCGCAGGGTATTTTCGCCGCGCGCTGGCCATCAATCCGAACTTTCCGGACGCGCTCTACCAGATGGCACGCATGAGCTACGAGCAGAAACAGTACCTGGAAGCGCGGGCTTTCATCGAACGCTTCATTTCGGCTGCTCCCAAGCCGCGGCCGGAGGTGTTGTTGCTGGGCATGCGTACCGAACGTGCCCTCGGCAACCAGCAGGCGGCCGTCAATTACGCCAAGCAGCTGATCAGGCAGTTCCCGAATTCTCCCGAAGCACAGCAACTGACCCAGAGTGATCTCAATGGCACCGGCTCCGGCTGAGCGACCCGCCGGCAGCGGCAGCCTCGGCGAGGAATTGCGCGCCGCGCGTGAGGCGCGGCATCTCGCGCTGCACAAGCTGGCCCAGGATATGCACGTGAGCGACGAAATCCTGCAGCAACTGGAACAGGATAATTACGCCGCACTCGGCGCGCCGATTTTCGTGCATGGCCATCTGCGCAATTACGCGCGCCTGCTGGGTCTGCCGCCGGACGAGGTGCTGGCCAAATACGATCAGGCCTCCGGACGACTGGCTCCCCCGCCGCTGGTTACCCAGCGCACCGACCACATGAGCAGGATGTGGCGCAGTGTCGGCTTGCCGGCTTCGTCCATCGTGGTGCTCGTGGTGCTTGTGGCGCTGGCGGTCGTGTGGTGGCGGCATCAGGTGCCGAACTCTCCGGCGCCGGTCGTCGTGCAGACCACCATGCCCGGCAGCGTGCTCTCCGCGCCGGGCGCCGGCTCCGCCGCTGCCTTCACACCCGTGCAGCGGCCGCCGACCGCAGCGGGCGAGGAAGGGCGGAGCGCAGCGCCGCGCGAGAGTGACAAACGTCGCGCGCCCGTGCCGATTGTGAACACCACGGGTGCCGCACGCGTGCAACAGGCGCCGTTGCAGCCCAAAGTTAATGCGCATGCCGCGGGCACCGTTTCGCTGACCGAGCAGGGGGTGGCACCGGCCATGCTGGTGCACGTGAAGTTCAGCGTGCATCAGGCTTCGTGGATCGAGGTATACGATGCGGCCGGCAAGCGTCTGTACTACAGCCTGGCGCCGGCCGGCGACAACATCGAGATCAACGGCCTGGGTCCCTTGCAGGTGTTTCTCGGCAATTCTCCGGGCGTGAGCATCGAATACAACGGCGCGGTGTTCGACCAGGCGCCGTTCACCCAATCGAACACCAACACCGCACGCTTCACACTGGGCGGCAGCGCGGGTGGCGGCAAGCCCGGCGCCTGACACCGCATGCATTGCTGATTTTTCGGGGTATCCCTTGAGCGCATCGATCCCGCCCATCCGCGGCATGAACGATATCCTGCCGGACGCCACGCCGCGCTGGCATCAGCTGGAATCCGTCACGCGTACGGTGCTGGCGGCGTACGGCTACCGGGAGTTGCGCGTGCCCATCGTGGAGAAGACCGAGCTGTTTGCGCGCTCCATCGGCACAGTCACCGATATCGTCGAAAAGGAGATGTACAGCTTCGAGGATCGCAACGGCGAGCACCTCACGCTGCGCCCCGAGGCCACCGCCGGCATGGTGCGCGCCGGGATCAGCAATGGTCTGCTCTACAACCAGGTGCAGCGCCTGTGGTGTCACGGGCCGATGTTCCGGCACGAGCGCCCGCAAAAGGGACGCTACCGCCAGTTTCATCAGGTGGACGTCGAGGCCTACGGTCTGGCCGGTCCGGACATAGACGCGGAACTCAACATCATGCTGGCGCGCCTGTGGAAGGCGCTGGGCGTGAGCGCGCTGGAGCTGCAGATCAACACCTTGGGCACTCCGGACACGCGCCAGCACTACCGCAAACTGCTGGTGGATTATTTCCGGCGGCATCTGGACGCACTCGACGAGGACAGCCGCCGCCGCCTCGATACTAATCCGTTGCGGGTGCTGGACAGCAAGGTTCCGGAAACACGCAAAGTGGTGGACGGCGCGCCGAATCTCCTGGATCATCTGGATGCGGAATCCCAGGCGCATTTTGCGGAATTCCAGCGGTTGCTGGATGATGCCGGAATCCGCTACCGCATCAATCCGCGGCTGGTGCGCGGCCTGGATTACTACACGCGCACGGTGTTCGAGTGGGTGACTGCGCGGCTCGGTGCCCAGGACGCGGTGTGTTCCGGCGGCCGTTACGACGGCCTGGTGGAACACCTGGGCGGGAAGTCCACGCCCGCCATTGGTTTCGCCATGGGCATGGAGCGCATGGTTTCCCTGATGGAAGCCGAGGGCGTATCCGTGCCGGATACCGCGCCGCACGCCTATCTGGTGCGCGTGGGTGCCGAAGCCGAACGCGCCGGACTCAAGCTCGCGGAACAGCTGCGCTCGGCACTGCCGGGTTTGCGTCTGCTCATGGACTGCAGCGGCGGCGATTTCGGCAAACAGTTGAAGCGTGCCGACAAGAGCGGTGCGCGCGTGGCGCTGGTGCTGGGCGACCATGAGGCCCGCAAGCACGAGGTCGGATTCAAGCCGCTGCGAAATGCCGCCGAGCAGATAAGCATTTCCTGGGAGCTGGCGGTGGCGCGTCTGGCGGCGTGGGTGCAGTGAGCGACTGCGATAGCGTGAATACCTTGACTTGATATCGGGAGCAGTGTGTGGACGAATTCCTTTCAGATCAGGAACAGATTGAGCGCATCAAGAAGTGGTGGCTGGACAACTGGAAGTCCATCCTCGCGGGCATCATCATCGCGCTCATCATCATCTTTGGCTGGCGTTACTGGCAGCATCGCACGCAGGTGCGCAGCCTGGCCGCGTCCGCCATGTACAACCAGATGGCTGCGTTGCTGACCGAAGCTCAGGGGCCGCAGGCATTGCAGGTCGCCAATGAACTGGTGAACAATTACGCCGACACACCGTATGCGGCGCAGGCGGCGCTGGCCATGGCCCAGTACGACGTCGGCACCAACAAACCCGACGACGCCATGCAGATGCTCGACTGGGTCATCAACCACAGCAAGGATGACGGCCTGACGTTGCTGGCGCGCCTGCGCATGGCGCGTGTCAAACTCTCGGTGGGCGATCCGCGTGCCGCGCTGGCGGCGCTCGCGGGCGTTGCGGCCGCCGGATTTACCCCGCTGTACGATGAAGCGCGCGGTGACGCCTACGTGAAGCTGGGCGAAGCGGCGCAGGCACGCACGGCCTATCAAAGCGCCCTGCAGGCCTGGACTCCGCAGCTCGGAGATAAATCACTGTTGCAGATGAAACTCGATGCGCTCGGCGGCGCCACGCCTGCAGCGGCCGGCCCCACGCGGGTACCCGCCGCTCAAACCGGAGCCCAACAGCCATGAAAAATTTACTCTGGTTCGCTGTGCTGGCGATATCGCTGGCGGCCTGCGTCAGCAACAACGTGGAGCCGCCGGCCCCGCTGGTGCCGTTCACGCCCGGCGTGAAAGTTGACCGCGTATGGAGCGCTTCGGTCGGATCGGCCGATGCGATTCGGCGCCTGGGTATCGTCGCCACGAGCGACGGCGTCAACGTGTATGCCGTGGATCGCGGCGGCGATGTTTACGCATTTGCGCTCAAGGATGGACGGCGGCAATGGCGCACCGAGACGAAATTGCCGTTGTCCGGCGGTCCCGGAGTGGGTGCCGGTCTGGTGGTGGTCGGCGCGAGCGACGGCACGGTAGTGGCGTTGAACGCGGCGAACGGCAGTCAGGTATGGAAGGCCACGGTCAACGGTGCGGTACTGGCCAGTCCGGCGGTCAGTGCGCAGGCCGTGATCGTGCACACCGGCGATGGCCACATTGTGGCGCTGTCGGTGGCCTCGGGTCAGTCGCTTTGGAGCGTATCGCGCGACGTACCGAACCTGACCTTGCGTGGTTCCGGTACACCGCTGATTTCAGGCAGCACCGTGCTGCAGGGTTTGGCGACCGGCCAGTTGCTGGCGCTGAACCTGAGTGACGGCAGCCAGCGTTGGCTCGCGACCGTTTCCGCGGCCACGGGCAGCAACGAACTGGCACGGCTCGTGGATCTGGATGGAGTGCTGGCCGCGGATGACAGCAATGTATTCGCCGTGAATTACCAGGGGCGGATCGCGGACGTGGCGCTCGACACCGGGCAGATTCTGTGGGCGCGCGACATGTCGAGCTACACCGGAGTCAGCGAGGATACGGCACACGTGTACGTGACCGACGTGCACAGCGCGGTATGGGCACTCGACAAGACCAATGGTGTGCCGGTATGGACGCAACCGGCGATGCGTGCGCGCGACCTCACGGTGCCGGTGCCCTTCGGCAACACGGTGGTGGCCGGGGATCTGGACGGCTACCTGTTTTTCCTGTCCAAGAAAGACGGTAGCATCGTGGCGCGCACGAGCCTGGGCGGCGATCCGATCCTGGCGCCGCCCATCGTGGTGAATGACACCCTGGTGGTGCTGTCCACCAATGGCGATCTGGCCGCCTACAAGCTCGTACCGCTCAAGCAATAACCAGCAAGCAGAAATATAGATCGCGGCTGAAGCCGCTCCTACAGGATAAGATGATTGTGGGAGCGGCGATCGGCTCAGTGAGCCGACTTGCGCGTCTGCAGTCGTACACTGTGCAGATGTGGTTTCTGGCCGCGATGCCTGTATATTGTGGGAGCGGCGGTCTCCGCCGCGATGCATTATTGGGTCTTGCATGCTTCCCGTCATCGCCATCGTCGGCCGCCCGAATGTCGGCAAATCCACGCTCTTCAATTTCCTCACGCGCTCGCGCGACGCCTTGGTGGCGGATGCGCCGGGGCTCACGCGCGACCGCCAGTACGGCTACGGCAAAGTCGGCGCGCGTTCCTGTGTGGTGGTGGACACCGGCGGGCTGGAAGGCGAGGCCGACGAACTCAAGGAGCAGATGAACCGGCAAACGCAGAAAGCCATCGCAGAAAGCGACGCGGTGATTTTCCTGGTGGACGGCCGCGCGGGCCTGACCGCCGCCGACCACAGCGTGGCCGCGCAACTGCGCCGCAGCGGCAAGCCGATCCAGGTGGCGGTCAACAAGACCGAAGGGATGGCCGCGGAACTCGTGACTGCGGAATTCCACGCACTCGGCCTGGGTGCGCCGCAGGCCATTGCCTCGGCGCACGGCATCGGAGTCGAAGAACTTATTGATACAACCCTGGCCGGGTTGCCGGTGGACTCTGACGCGGATGCACCTGCGGAGGACGATACTCGTGTCACCGTCGCGGTCATCGGCCGGCCGAACGTCGGCAAGTCCACGCTCATCAACCGGTTGCTGGGCGAGGAGCGGCTGCTGGCGAGCGAACGGCCGGGTACCACGCGCGACAGCATTTACGTGCCCTTCGAACGTGAGGGCCGCACTTACACGTTGATTGACACCGCCGGCGTGCGCCGGCGCGCGCGCGTCGAGGACAAAGTCGAGAAATTCAGCATCGTCAAGACCCTGCAGGCCATCGAGCGCGCACGGGTAGTGATCGCCCTGCTCGACGGTCAGGAGGGCGTTACCGAGCAGGACGCCTCCTTGCTCGGGCTGGCGGTGGAGCGTGGCCGCGCGCTGGTCATGGCGGTCAACAAATGGGACGGACTGAGCACGGAACAGCGCGAGAGCGTGCGCCGCACGATTGATCTCAAGCTGCCGTTCCTGGAATTCGCGCGCCTGCATTTCATCTCGGCGCTGCACGGCAGCGGTGTCGGCGAATTGCTGGGTTCCGTGGACGAAGCCGCGGCGGCGGCGATGCGGGAACTGGATACGCCGGAGCTCACGCGCGCACTGCAAGCGGCTGTGGTGCAGCACCAGCCGCCGCTGATACGCGGCCGGCGCATCAAGCTGCGCTACGCCCACCAGGGAGGGCGCAATCCGCCGGTCATCGTGATTCACGGCAGCCAGACCGATGAAGTGCCCGGCGATTACCGGCGTTATCTGGAAAACACCTTTCGCAAGCATTTCGATCTCTACGGCACGCCGGTGCGCATCGAATTCCGCAGCGGCGAGAATCCCTACGCGCGCCAGCGCAAGAAACTCACACCCAAGAAAGCCAGAATCGCCCGCCGCCAGCGGCGCATCCGCAAGACACGCAAGTCCTGATCGGGTTGCGCACACCGGCAGCGGCGGATCAGCAGAACCAAAAAACCGGGATGAACGGTAGATTTCAGGCGACGAAAGGCTGGAAAATTCTCCATCCGGGTCTACACTGTATCTGAATAGTGGTTACAGGTCCCTTCCCGCCGCTTTCCGTCTGGTTCGAAAAGCCCCTGAGAAGTTGGTCCATATTTCTTGGAGGGTGCCGTCATGGGTAAGGGTTTGCAAGGGTATTCTCGTTTATTGCTTCTTGCGCTAATTCTGCTTGGTTTTTCTTCTGGTAATGGGTTTGCCCAGACTGTCTCCGATCAGGTCAGGCTGGAGGGCAACGTACCGCCAGCATTGCAGCAGGCGGCCTATGTTGGCCATCATGATCCCACGTCGATACTCGATATAACCGTAGCTCTCAAACTGAGAAATGCCGATCAGCTTCAGCAGTTTCTGCAGGCGGTGCAGAATCCGGCGAGTTCCGTGTACCACCAATTCCTTACTCCGGAACAGTTCAACTCCATGTATGGCCCGACTCAGGCACAAGTGTCAGCGGTGGTTGCCTATTTGAACGCGCAGGGTCTGACCGTGACGGACGTAACGTCCGACAACCGCCTGATTCACTTGCAGGCACAAAGTGGAAAAGTTGAACAAGTCTTCCACGTGCTCATTAACGATTACGCCTATCACGGAAGAAGCGTCTTTGGGACGATGGACAACCCGCAATTGCCAAGCGATATCGCTTCGGCAATAGTGGCGGTTCGCGGCCTGAGCAACATTTTACAATTGCGTCCACTGGCAATCAGGGGTCCCAACGCGCAGCCTTTGGCCAGCGGCGGTCCAACTGGTTTCTCGCCTCAGCAGATCGCCACCGCCTACAACTGGCCGTCTATTACGGATACCACCGATGGTTCTGGAGTCACGATCGCCATCGCCGCGTTCAACAGCGCCGGCCTCCTCGCGAGTGATTATGATTCATTCTGGAGTTACTACGGCCTGCCCTCGCACACCGTACTGATAATACCCGTTGATAGTCCGTCAACTGGTTATGAGTCTGAAGCCACGCTTGATGTGGAGCGCTCGGGTGCGATGGCGCCCGGCGCGGCGATAGATGTTTATGACGGCGAATGCCCGACGAATCCAATACAGACTCCCTGTTACTTTGATGATGTATATTACGCGATAGCATCCGCAAATAATGCGCAAGCCATGACTACCAGTTTTGGTGCGCCGATCGATGATTGGAGTACCGGTGATTTGAAGGACGGCGATCAGTGGTTTGAGCAGATGGCGGCGCAGGGAATCGCGGTTTTTGCCGCCGACGGCGACGGAGGTTCTTCCGATTGCCGTCATACGCCATGTACTCCGACCGCCAATATGGCGGATTATCCGTCAGCGGATCCGTATGTTGTGGCTGCTGGCGGTACGTCTCTGACCCTAAACGGTAACAACACGATTGCCAGCGAAACTGCATGGTCCTACTCTTGCAACGGCTCGGCCTGCGGAGGAACCGGGGGCGCAATCAGCAATTACATTGTCAGTGGCGTGACTTACTGGCCAGAGCCTTCTTGGCAAACAGGTAATGGGGTTCCGCAGAATGGCTATCGGAATACTTCAGACATCAGCATGGACGCGGATCCCAATACCGGTTATTCGTTGTATTTTCAGGGGAGCTGGGAACCTTTTCTGTATGGAGGCACGAGCTTCGTGGCACCGCAACTGGCCGGATTGTTTGCCGACCAGATTTCCTTATCAGGCGGTACACGCCTCGGGCAGGCGAACGAAGCGATCTATGTTGATGCAAATAGCGACTACACCACTGATTTTCACGATATTACCTCAGGCAGCAACGGCGCCTATAGTGCCGGCCCGGGCTGGGATCATCCGACTGGCTGGGGCTCTCCGAATGCGGCTGAATTGCTGACCCATATTGCGGGCGGCACGGCAATCTCGGAACCCCAGAACCTTAACGCAGAATATCTTGGCTGCAGGCTGAGTCTGGATAAGTATTTCATCACCTGGCAAGCGCCTCAGATTGGGACGCCGAGCGGAGGCTATGACGCAGAATATGAATACGTAGGTCAGACTGACTGGCAAAGTTTCCACTACGGGCCCGGACCCCAAGCAAACATCAACCTTCCGCCGAGTATGGCGGTTGGAATTCGTGTGCGCGCCTCGAACGGCTCAATCTGGAGTGCTTATAACACGGACATGTTCACGACATCCCCATGTAGCCCTCCACCCGTGCAGTGAAGGTACAGTCGTGAACATGAAACGAACAGGAATCGTCTGGGGGGTGCTTGCACTTCTTTTGTTGCAAGTGATAGGCCTACCTTCGGGCGCAGCCGCTGCGGGCAATCCCCAGAACGTCAAGGTCGTAACCTTCAACAATCCCGATGGCGTGGCTGGCGACGGGGACATGTTCGGTTACAGTGTTGCGCTGTCCGGCGATGCTTCCACGGTACTGATTGGGGCTTTTGCCGCCAACGAGAGCGGGATAAACGCAGTCGGAAAAGCTTATATCTTTACCAGTATCAATGGCACATGGTCGGTAAATCCTGCGGCAACATTCATTGATCCAGAATTACAGCCGCTTGACAAGTTTGGAAACTACGTGGCGCTCTCCGCGGACGGCTCAACTGCTCTGATAGGCGGTGGGAACCAGATTGCCTACGTGTACGAGAAGGTGAACGGTGCCTGGTCTGGCACGCCGAGCGCGGTATTGAATGATCCCGATCCCACCGATGGCGGGTTTTTTGGGGATTGTTTCGGGTGTGCGCTCGCCTTGTCCGCGGACGGCAATATGGCGCTGATCGGAGCATTTGGAGCTGGCATCAATGGTGTCAGTGGTGTCGGAAAGGTCTATGTATTCACTCGCAACAACGGAACATGGACACCAACGCCCGTAGCAACCCTCAGTGATCCGGGTACGGTTAAAGGAGACGGCTTTGGGTACAGTGTTGCGTTGTCGGCAGATGGTGATGTTGCCTTAATCGGGACTAACCATATGTTCGCTGCTGGAAGGGCGTTCATATTTTCACAGAATAATGGTTCTTGGGGTGCAACACCGGTAGCGACGTTCGGTATAAGTGAGCCAGGTGTATTCAACTTCGACGGTAGCAGCGTGGCATTGTCAGCCAGTGGGAACTTGGCGTTGATTGGAGCGGGAGGGGTAAGCAATGGTACCGGTATTGCGTATATATATGCGGCGCCCCAAAACACTTGGCCGGATTTGCCGACTGCGACATTGAACAATCCGAACGCGACTGCGGGCAGTCACTTTGGCGGTGCCGTTGCCTTGTCAAGCGATGGCAGTACTGCAGTGATTCAGGCAACGTACAGTGTCAACGTGTATGCGCAGTCTGGAGGTCAATGGCCGAGCTTGCCGTCTGAATCATTGAGCAATCCGAATAGCTCCAATGATGCTTTAGGGGTTAGCAGTTTGGCTGTCTCGTTGGATGGCGATTCGGTACTGGTTGGTGCTTCAAGTCCCGGGAACTGTGTGCTCCCGCCGCCCAACCCGGTGCCGTGTAATTCACCCGGCCCGGGTCAGGCTTTTCTATTCCAGACCACCAATCGCTGGGCAAACCCGGCTCCCGCGCCACCGCCGGGTAATCCCGGTGGATCAGGCGGGGGCGGTGCATTTGGATGGCTGAGTGGCGTGGCGCTATTTATGTTGCTGATGCTTACGAAGACATTCGCGCGCCCGAACTGCTGATAATTGATTGACTTTTATCTTTTGCGTACGCCGGTGCGCATCGAGTTCCGCAGCGGCGAGAATCCCTACGCACGTCAGCGCAAGAAACTCACACCCAGGAAAGCCAGGATCGCGCGCCGCCAGCGGCGTATCCGCAAGACGCGCAAGTCCTGATCCCATTCTTGCCTGCGCAAATCGCGTTGTCGCAAATGCCAGTCACGGCGGTTGACTCATTTGCATCGAATGCTGTTCAATGCATTGCAGGCGGTCACTTGTTGTCCGGCAGCGCGGCAGAAGAGGTTGGGAAATGGCAACCGGAGGAATATCCTGAAAACACCGTTTGATTTCAATGGCTATCGCGTGATGGTGGCGGGCGGCAGTCGCGGGATCGGGCGCGCCGTGGTGCTTGGATTTCTCGAGGCCGGGGCCCGGGCTTCCACTTGTGCACGCGGGGACGACGGGCTGCGCACGTTGCGCAGTGATGCTGGCGCGCATGCGGGCAAGCTGCATACGCAGAGCTGCGACCTCGCACAAGCCGATGACATCAAATCCTGGATAGCTGCCGGGGCCAGGGAGTTGGGCGGCATTGACGTACTGGTCAACTGCGCCACCGGCTACGGGTTTCACGAGCAGGACGCGGACTGGGAAATGGATTTCAAGGTGGATCTGATGGCGGCGGTGCGTGCATCGCGTGAGGCAATGCCGTATCTCAAGCAATCGTCACACGCCTCGATTCTGCACACCAGTTCGATCGGTGCGCTGCGCCCGCGGGTGATGGGTCCGCCGTACGCCGCCATGAAGGCGGCGCTGAGCCACTACACCACCACCCAGGCACTGATGCTCGCGGAACACGGGATACGCGTGAATGCGGTGGCACCAGGTTCCGTCGAGTTCCCCGGCGGGGTGTGGAACCGTCTCAAGCATGAGAAGCCTGAGCAGTACGCCCAAATTCTCGCCACCATCCCGTTCGGCCGTTACGGCACGCCGGAGGAAGTAGCGCGGGTCGTGCTGTTTCTCGCTTCGCCGCTGGCCGGCTGGATCACCGGCCAGACCATCGTCGTGGACGGCGGTCAATCGCTGCGTTTCTAGCACAACCGGGGGTCACATGTTCCGTGACCTTGATGTGGCATGAACCGGCAGCGTTCAGGCTAAATCAAAGATCAGCACTTCCGCGTCAGGCCGGCCGATGAGCGACAGTTGCGCTTCTGCCGACGCTGCGAGTCCATCACCTGCGGACACGTCCACGCCGTTAACCGTCGCCGCACCACGCGCGATTTGC
>DATEJV010000096.1:0-14846 GCA_035277745.1 Gammaproteobacteria bacterium
GCGGTGCTGGTCACCGCCGGCACCAAAGTCGTTGCTGGGCAGGTGTTGGTCAAGATCGCACCCACGCCACAAACCCTGGCGGCCTTCAAAAGCGCCCAGGGGGACTACCGGGCGGCGGCGGCCAAACTCAAGCAGACCCAAACCCTGTTCAAAAACGAGCTGGCGACGCAGGCCGACCTGGCTGCGGCCGAAGGCCAGGCGGCAAGCGCACAGGCGGCTTTCGAAGCCCTGACGGCCGCGGGAGTAAGCGCCCAGGGCCAAATTCTCAAGGCCGCGACCTCGGGCGTGGTCAGCCAACTTGCGGTTTCTCCCGGCGAGTGGGTCGGAGCGGGCACGCGGATTGCCGCAGTGGCGCCGCTCGGCGCCTTGTGGGTACGCCTCGGACTCACGCCCGAGGAAGCCGCCAAGGTCAGGGCCGGTGATGACGTGCAACTGACTCCGGTTTTCGGTGGCGGTAGAGATCTACAAAGTCACGTCGCCAAGGTCAATGCCCAGGCCGACGCTGCCACCGGTCTCATTGATGCCGAGGTGCCGGTCAAGGCCACAGCCAGCGGGCCGTTCGCCGGCGAGTGGGTGGACGGCATCATCACCTTAGGCCGCGTCAAACTTCCCGCGGTACCGCGTTCGGCGGTGCTCAAAGATGCGCAAGGCTTTTATGTGTTCGTGGTACGCAAAGACACGGCTTATCGCGTGGACGTCAAACCGCTGATCCGTGCCGCCGGCTTGGTCGGGCTCGCCGGCCTCGAGCCCGGCGCCGTCGTCGTTACCTTGGGAAATTTCGAGCTGAGTGACGGTGCGCCCGTGCGCATTGCCGCCGCGGCGGATCCCAAGCGGTGAAGGTGGCGTTTGTCGAATGGGTCGAGCGGCACCGCCGCTCGCTGGTTTTTCTGGCGGTGGTGCTCGCCGCCGGGGGCGCATTAAGCGCCATCGGCTTGCCGACTTCGCTCTTTCCGCATGTCCAATTCCCGCGTATCCGGGTGAGTCTTGACGCCGGCGACCGGCCGGCGCAGATCATGGAACTGCAGGTGACGCGGCCGATGGAACTTGCCGTGCGCTCTGTGCCCGGCGTGACCGCCATCCACTCCACCACGAGCCGCGGTTCTGCCGAGATTATCGCCGACTTTGCCTGGGGCACCGACATGGTGCAGAAGATGCTCGAGGTCGAGGGTGCCGTGAACCGCGCGCTTCCGCAAACGCCGCCCGGCACCAGCTTCGATGTCGAGCGCATGGAGCCCACGCTGTATCCGGTTGTCGGTTACAGCCTCACCTCAAAAACCGAATCGCCCGTGGCGCTGCGTAATCTTGCCGAATTCCAATTACGGCCATTACTCGCGGCGATTCCGGGCGTGCTGCACGTCGGGGTGCAGGGCGGTCAAATCGCCGAGTACCACGTAGACGTGAACCCGGCACGCCTGCATGCACTCGGCTTGAGTTTCCAGGACGTAGCTCAGGCTCTCGCCGGACAAAACGTGTTTACCACGGTGGGAAGGCTCACGGATCATTACCAGCTTTACCTCACGGTTGCCGATAGCCGTCTTGATAATCCGCAAGACATCGGCAATGTGGTGCTCAAAAGCGGCGCCGACGGCATCGTGCGGCTGCGGGATGTTGCGCGCGTCATCGACTCGGTGGTACCGCGCTGGGTGAGCGTGCGCGCCGACGGCCAGCCGGCGGTGCTGGTCAATGTATTTCAACAACCGGGCGGCAGCACCCTTGACATTGCCCATGCCGTGGCCGCCAAACTCGCCACTTTCCACAGTCAGTTGCCGAAGGACGTGGTACTGCATCAGTGGTACGACCAGAGCTACCTCGTGGCGGCCTCGGCCGGCAGCGTGCGCGACGCGCTCATCATCGGCGTGATTCTCGCCGCGCTGGTGCTGCTCGTGTTTCTGCGCAGTTGGAAAGTAGCGGCGATCGCCTGTATCGCGGTGCCGGTGGTGCTCATGATCACCGTACTGCTGCTCAAGCTCTTCGGCCAGGGCTTCAACATCATGACGCTCGGCGGCATGGCGGCCGCGATCGGACTGTTCATTGACGACGTGGTGGTGGTGGTCGAACATCTCGTGCGGCGCATGCGCGAGGCGGGCCGCCACGTGCCGGCGACGCTTTTCGGAGCCGCGCGTGAGTTCACCCGACCGCTCATGGGCTCCTCGCTTTCCACCATCGTGATCTTTGCGCCGCTGGCTTTTCTCGGCGGCATCACCGGCGCCTTCTTCAAGGCGCTGTCGCTGACCATGGCGTGCGGACTCGTGATTTCCTTCTTCATCGCCTGGCTTGTTGTGCCGGTGCTGGCAAGCTGGTTCCTCCGCGAAAAGGACGCAAGCATGGACCGGGACGGCTTGATTGCGCGCCCGTTCAAGAAGTATTACCGGGCAATCATGCACACGACGCTGCGCCGTCCCTGGTGGCTCGCGGTCGGTCTCGTGCCGCTCATCGTGATTGGCACCATAGGCTACACGCAGGTGGGCTCGGGATTCCTGCCGAAAATGGATGAGGGCGGTTTCATACTCGACTATCTTGCCCCGCCCGGTGCCTCGCTCGCGGAAACCAACCGCCTGCTTGCCCAGGTCGGGAAGATCATTGACGGCGACCCCGCGGTCGCGACTTGGTCGCTGCGCACCGGCACGCAACTCGGCGGCGGCATCACCGAAGCCAATACCGGCGACTTCTTCATCAAGCTCAAGCCCTTTCCGCGCCCTTCGATACAGCAGGTCATGGACCGGATCAGGGTGCAGGTGGAAAATCAGGTGCCCGCGCTCGACATTGATACCGGCCAGCTTATGGAGGACATCATCGGCGATCTTACCGCCAAGCCTCAGCCCGTGGTGATCAAGCTTTTCGGCGACAATAATCAACAATTGCTGGATCTGGCGCCGAAAATCGGCGCCCGCATCTCGAAGATTCGCGGCGTCGTTGAAGTGCGCAATGGCATCGTGATTGCCGGCAGCTCTCTGGATGTACGCATAGACCGGACGCGCAGCGCGCTCAAGGGCCTGACGCCGGCCGCGGTGAGCGCGCAAGTCGAGGCGTACATGCGGGGTATGGTCGCGACGCAGGTGCAGAAGGGCATCCAGTTCGTCGGCATCCGGGTGTGGGTGCCGCCCGCGCTGCGCGCCACGACCGAACAAGTGTCGGGATTATTGATCCGAGCGCCCAACGGCAAGGTATTTCCTTTGAACCAGGTCGCGCAGGTAACGGAAATCACGGGACAGCCGGAAATCACCCGCGAAGACCTCAAGCGTACGGTCGAGGTCACGGCCCGCATCAGCGGCCGGGATCTCGGCTCGACAATCGCGGCCGTGAAGCAGGCGTTGGACCAGCCCGGCGTCATTCCCGCGGGCGTGTACTACGAACTCGGCGGGCTCTACCAACAGCAGCAGATCGCCTTTCGCGGATTGATCGTGGTCTTCATTACCGCGCTGGCACTCGTTTTTCTGCTGTTGCTGTTTCTCTACGAACGCTTCAGGGTGGCCTTGGTAATCATCCTGCAACCGTTGTTCGCCATCTTCGCCGTGTTCTTCGGCCTGTGGATTACCGGTACCGAACTCAACATCACCGCGATGATGGGCCTCACGATGATCATCGGTATCGTGACTGAAATCGCCATTTTCTATTTCTCGGAATTCTACGAGCTGGAGCACTCGATGTCCTTCCGCGAGACCATCGTGCAAGCCGGCCTTAATCGTGCGCGCCCCATTGCCCTTACCACGCTCGCCTTCGTTCTCGCGCTGTTGCCGCTGGCCTTCGACATCGGCCGCGGTTCCGCGATGCTCGCGCCGCTCGCGCGTGCCATCATCTTCGGCCTCGCGGTGCAGTTCGCGCTGGTACTTGGCTGCATGCCGGTGCTGTATTACTGGATTAACCCGGCACGCCGTCGTGCCGGCGAATAAAACGCCGGTTTCCCGTGAGTTGCTTCACGGGCAACGGAAACGGGTTTTACCGGTTCACATGGCCTCCGGTGCTGATCGTGACGCCGGTGATCTGCTCCCTGCTGATGCACGGCCGGGCGGCACAAGCCGCATAGAATCTTGTGGAAGCGGTGAAACAGTTGTGGGAGCGGCGAGCGGACCCATGGGTCCGCGCCGCGATTCCAATAATTGCCGCAGTCGGGACGACCGCTCCCACAATGTACAAGGCAGTCAGGGCTTCAGCAGTTTCTCCGCTTGGTTGATATCCGATTGCAGCCGGGCTTCGCCGGTACGCGCCCGGCCGGAGAGGATCGCGTAGCCCTGCTTCTGGACCTGCGTCAACGGCATGTAGTTGATTTCGATGTCATTGGCGAGCAGCGCCAGGTGGCTGCGCAACATCGGCTCGTAAACAAGGTCGCCTTCGCTGGATTTGATCTTGAGCTGCACCAGGTCGCCGATGTCGCGATCGAGCGCCGCCAGGGCGGTGCGCGCGCGGCGCGTGGAAACCTTGGCGTCGGTAACGGCTTTTTGCAGAGCGCTGCGTGCGGCAATCGCCTGGTTGAGCTTGCCGTCCAGGCTGTCGAGCGTGTCGCGGATCTGCATGAGCAGCTTGAAACGCGCCTGCAACTGCTGCGGCGTGGTGGTGAGCCTGGGATCGAGGCGGACCTCGAAGGGCTGCTTCGATACCGTGCCGCGGTAATCGAGCACCGCGAAATACGTGCCGGGCAGGACATCCGGACCGGTGAGCTGGTCGTCATAACCGTCGTCCACGAAGGGCGGGTGGAAACCCGTGACCTCGGTGGCATCCGGATAACGCAGGTTCCACTGAAAGCGGTTCATGCCGGGATGCAGCGGCTGCGATTTGTTGGTCCCCTTGTTTACCAGCGGCAAAGCGAAACTCCGGATGAGTGTGCCGTCGGCGGCCGTGAAGCTGAGTGTTAGCGGGCTGTGGCCGTCATAGTCCGCGGGCAGGTTGAAGAATACCGCGGCGCCCGGCGCGAGGTTCTCGCCTTCGTCCGGCCGTGTGAATTCGCCGAGCGAGCGTTTGACCAGCCAGGTCTGCTGCGGGGCGAAGAGATAAGCCTGATCGCTCGCGACCTGCGCCTTGCCCAGTTGCTCGAGGAATTGCAGGTTGTCCAGTACCCAGAATGCACGGCCGTGCGTTGCCAGCACCACCGCGTGTTGGTCCGGCTGGATGGCGATATCGCTGATCCGTACTGCGGGCAGGTTGAGCGCAAGCGACGCCCAGTGTGAGCCACTGTCAAAGCTCACGAATACCGTCTTACTGGTGCCGAGGAACATCAGGCTGGGATCATTCGGGTCCTGGCGGACGCTTTCCAGGTACTGGTCATCCGGCAGCCCGGACGTGAGCGCGGTCCAGTGCTTGCCGTAGTCGGTAGTTTTGTACGCGTAGGGCTTGAAGTCGTCCCATTGGTAGCGGCTGGCGGTGAGGTAGGCCGTACCGGGATCCCTGTGCGAAGCCTCGATGCAGGTCACGGTGGACCAGGCCGGCAGACTCGGCGGCCGCACCGGAGTCCAGTGCTCACCGTTATCGGTGGTCAGGTACACGAGGCCGTCGCCGGAGCCGGTCCAGATGATGCTGTCGTTGATGGGCGAAACCGCCATGGCGGTGATGGTGGGGAAGACCTCGGCGCCGGAGACATCCGCGCTGATCGGACCGCCGGGGCGGCCCTGGGTGCTCTTGTCGTCGCGCGTGAGATCCGGGCTGATGACGGTCCAGGTCACGCCGTAATCCAGGCTGCGCAACACATACTGCGCGCCGTTCAGGAGTTCCTGGGGATTGCCGGGCACAAACAGGATCGGATGGTGTATCCAGCCGAAGCGGTATTGGAGTTTATCGGCGGCTGCGCCGTCGTAGTAGATGGGCGCGGGTGTGATGCTTTGCACGATGCCGGCGCGCCGATCATCGCGGAACATCACCGCGTAGTAGCCGCTCGCGTAAGTGATCCACGGGGCATCGGGCTGCGGTACCACCCAGCTGCTTTCGCCGCCGCGCACGTCCTGCCATGCATCGGTGGGAATGCCGCCGTCGGGCACCGCGCTCGGCCCAGCACTGGAGCCTTCGTCCTGCTGGGCACCGTAAATGTGGAACGGGAACTGGTTGTCGAGGTTCACGTGATAAAACTGGCCGGTCGGCTGGTTGTGCTCCTGGCTCCAGGTCTTGCCGCCGTCCTGCGTGACCGTGGCGCCGCCGTCATTGCCCTCGATCATGATTTGCGGATTGGCGGGATTGATCCACAGCGCGTGATTGTCACCGTGTGGGGTATGCAGTTTGCTGAAGGTCTTGCCGCCGTCGTGTGACACCCACAAGGCGGCAACCTGCGGCGCATACAGAGTGTTCGGATCCTTGGGGTCCACGAACACCGTGGAATAATAGAATGCGCGCTGCGTCAGACTCATCGCGTGGTTGACCAGGGCCCAATGTCTGCCGGCATCGTCGGAACGGAACAATCCGCCGGCTTCTCCCTGGTATTGGGCCTGGATGATGGCGTACAGGACGTCGGGATTGCTGGGCGCGATCGCCAGGCCCACGCGGCCGAAGATGCCGGTCGGCAATCCCGCGCTGTGGGTGATGTTGGTCCAGGTTTTGCCGCTATCGGTGCTTTTATAGATGCCGCTGCCGGGTCCGCCGCTCGAGAGCGTCCAGGGCCGGCGGTAAGCCTCCCACATGGCGGCATACAGAATCTGCGGGTTGGCCGGATCCATAGTCAGGTCAATGGCGCCGGTCTGGTCGTTGACGTAAAGGATCTTTTTCCAGGTCTTGCCGCCATCGGTGCTCTTGTAAACGCCGCGTTCGGAATTGGACGACCACACGTGGCCCAGGGCCGCGACGTACACGATGTCGGCGTTCTTGGGATCCACCACGATGCGGCTGATGACATGGGTGTCGGCGAGGCCAATGCGGTTCCAGGTTTTGCCGGCATCGGTGGACTTGTACATGCCGTCGCCGGTGAGGAAGGTGTTGCGGATGTCGGATTCGCCGGTGCCGGCGTAAATCACCTTGGGATCGGAAGGCGCCACCGCGATGGCGCCGATGTTGTTGTTGTCGAAGTATTTGTCGGAAATGTTCTCCCAGGTATGACCGTAGTTGTCGCTCTTCCACACGCCGCCGCCCACCGCGCCCATGTAGTAGAGGTTGGGTTGCTGCGCGACGCCGCTGACGGCAATCACACGCCCGCCCACAAACGGCCCGACGCTGCGCCAGTGCAGCTCACCGGTGAGTTGCGCGGGAGACAGGACCGCAGTCCGCGCCGCCGGCATGGCCAGCAGCAGGGCGGGGGCAAGGAGTGCGGGCAGGGTGATGCCGCCAAACATGGTTTTTCTGAATGCCACGGTGATCTCCTCAGGAATAAAAGGCGCCAGCGGCCAAGGCGGCCGCTGGCGGCAGGTCGGTATCAGCGATGCAGCAGCGCATTGGCTTGGGAGATATCCGCCCGCAGCCGCGCTTCGCCTCGCGTGGCTTGACCCGACATCACAGCGAATACCTGCTGTTGCGCGGGTGTCACCTCGGTAAATGCCAGGCCGATATCGTTGGCGAGATACGCGAGATGGCTGCGCAGTTTCGGCTCATATACCAGCGAGCCTTCGTCCGACTGCATCTTGAGCTGCACGAGGTCGGCGATGTCGTGGTCGAGCGCGGCGAGCGTGTCGCCGGCCCGCGCGGCGGACAGCGACTTGTCGGCCACGGCTTTTTGCAGTGCACTGCGCGCATCAATCGCCTCATTGATCCTGGTGTCGAGTGCGTTCAGCGTATCGTGGATCTGCATCAACAGGTTGAAGCGCTGCTGCAACTGCTGCGCGGTGGTGTCGAGCCGTGGATCGAGCTTGACCACGAACGGCTGACGCATGCTCGTGCCCTTGTACTCGAGCACCGCCGTATAGGTGCCCGGCACGACTTCCGGCCCGTCGAGCGTGTCGTTCTCGCCGCCCGCCGCCGCCGGTACGTAAAAGCCCTTGACCTCGGTGGCATCGGGATAACGCAGGTTCCACTGGAAGCGGTTCATGCCGGCATGCAATTCCGGCTTGGCTTTCTCGTCTTTCTTGGCGGGCAGCGGCAGGTCGAAGCTGTTGATGAGCTTGCCCTGCGCGTCCGTAAAACCCAGCTTTACTTGGGTATGGCCGTCATAATCGGCCGGCAGATGGAAGAACACGGTGGCGCCTTCCGGACGATTCTCGCCTTCGCCGGGGCGATACTCGCCGTAGCGCGTCACCAGCCAGGTCTGCTGCGGCGCGAACAGATAGGCGGCATTGCCCGCCACCTGCGCGCGGCCCAGTTGTTCGAGGAAATCCAGATCGTCCAGCACCCAGAAAGCGCGGCCGTGGGTGGCGAGCACCACGCTGTGCTGCGCGGATTGAATGGCTATGTCGCTGACGCGCACCGGCGGCAGGTTCAGGCCGAGCGGCAGCCAGTGGTTGCCGCCGTCGAGGCTCATGAACACGGTCTTGCTGGTGCCGAGGAACAGCAGATTTGCGTCATTCGGGTCCTGCCGCACGGACTCGAGATACTGGTTGTCCGGCAGTCCGGCGGTGAGTGCGGTCCAGTGCTTGCCGTAATCGGTAGTCTTGTACGCGTAGGGCTTGAAGTCGTCCCACTGATAACGGCTGGCGGTGATATAGGCGGTGCCGGGCTCGGTGTGCGAGGCCTCGACGCAGGTGATGGCGGACCAGGTGGGCAGGTCGTTGGGGCGCACCGCAGTCCAGTGGCTGCCGCCGTCGGTGGTGACGTACACCAGGCCGTCGTCGGAGCCGGTCCAGATGATGTTGTCGTTGAGCGGCGATACCGCCATGGCGGAAATGGTGTCGTAGGCTTCGGCGCCGGAGACGTCGGCGCTGATCGGACCGCCGGGGCGGCCCTGTTTGCTCCTGTCGTTGCGCGTCAGATCCGGGCTGATGACGCTCCAGGTGAAGCCGTAATCCATGCTCTGCATCACGTATTGCGAGCCAATCAGCATTTCCTTGGGGTTGCCCGGCGCAAACAGAATGGGGTGGTGAATCCAGGCAAAGCGGTATTTGAGTTCATCCGCCGCCGCGCCTTCCATGTATTCCGGCCAGGGACTCACGCTCTGCATCACGCCGGTGCGGCTGTTGCCTTTCCAGAACAGCGTGTAATAACCCGCACCGTAGGTGATCCAGGGTGAATCCGGTTGCGGCACCACCCAGGTGCTTTCGCCGCCGGGCACGTCTTGCCAGGCGTCGGTCGGAATGCCGCCGCCGCGCGTGGCGCTCGGTCCTTCGGTGGAGCCTTCGTCCTGTTGCGCGCCGTACACGTGGTACGGGAATTGCTCATCGAGGTTCACGTGGTAGAACTGGCCGGTGGGCTGGTTGTGCTCCTGACTCCAGGTTTTGCCGCCGTCGAGCGTGACGGTGGCGCCGCCGTCGTTGCCCTCGATCATGATGTCGGGATGGTCGGGGTTGATCCACAGCGCGTGGTTGTCGCCGTGCGGCGTGCGCAGTTTCTTCAGCGTCTTGCCGCCGTCGTGCGACACCCAGAGCGCGGAAACCTGCGGGAAGTACACGGTGTTCGGATCCCGGGGATCCACGAACAGCGTCGAGTAATAGAACGCGCGCTGCGTCAGGCTCATGTCGGTGTTGACGAGTTTCCAGCTGCGGCCGGCATCATCGGAGCGGAACACGCCGCCGTCCTTGCCCTCATATTTGGCCTGGATGATCGCGTACATGACGTTGGGGTCTCCGGGAGCGATCGCCAGCCCCACGCGGCCGAAGATGCCGGTGGGCAGACCCTGGTTGTGCGTGATGCTGGCCCAGGAGCGGCCGCCGTCGCGGGTTTCATAGATGCCGCTGCCGGGTCCGCCGCTGGAGAAGCCCCAGTGGGTTCTATGTGCCTGCCACATGGCGGCATACAGGATTTGCGGATCGTGCGGGTTCATCACCAGGTCAATGGCGCCGGTCTGGTCGTTGACGTAAAGGATCTTCTTCCAGGTCTTGCCGCCATCCGTGCTCTTGTAAACGCCGCGTTCGGAATTCGGCGCCCACACGTGGCCCAGGGCCGCGACGTACACGATGTCGGCGTTCTTGGGATCCACCACGATGCGGCTGATGACATGGGTGTCGGCGAGGCCGGTTTTACTCCAGGTTTTGCCGGCATCGGTGGACTTGTACATGCCGTCGCCGGTGAGGAAGGTGTTGCGGATGTCGGACTCGCCGGTGCCGACGTAAATCACCTTGGGATCGGAAGACGCCACCGCGATGGCGCCGATGTTGTTGTTGTCGAAGTATTTGTCGGAAATGTTTTCCCACGCGGCGCCGTAGTTCTCGCTTTTCCACACGCCGCCGCCGGTGGAGCCCATGTAGTAGAGGTTGGGTTGCTGTGCCACGCCGGTGACGGCAATCACGCGTCCGCCCACAAACGGCCCGATGCTGCGCCAGTGCAGTGCCCCGGTAAGCTGCTCGGGGGTCAGGGTAGCGGCGCCTGCGATGGCCGGCAGGATTAACGTCAAGCCGGCGCACGCGGCGACCAGCAGCGACATCAGACCACGGAAAAACTTGCTGTTCATAAACCCGACCTCTTGATGTTGAGGCGGAGTGCGTCCCTGCTCACCGCCTTGATTGGGGGTTGTGAGTGAGCACATGAAAACTGTGAACCCGAAGGCTGGCCCGAAGCCGGCCGGTTGCGGTTGGGAATCGGTGCGCAAGCTTACGACGCCGGGGGGGCGGCTTGCAAAAGGTAGGCGGACAAATATCAGCGCCTGGTCAAAATGTGCACAGCCGCGCCGCTGTCATATTTCTGTCACATTCGCTTTCTACACTCGTCCGCCATGGGACGAGGGGCAATATGACCGGCAAGCGCGTACGCCGATTGCTGTCCGCCGTTGCCTTGGCGATGATGGCCTCGGCAGCCGCCGCAGCCGCCCCCGGGCTTGCGGGTGCGGGCGGTACGGCCATATATCCGGTGCTGGCCAACTGGGCCGCGCAGTACCATGCGCTCACCGGCGTGGCGGTGAATTACCAGCCCATCGGCTCCGGCGGCGGCATCCAGCAGATCGAGACGGGCACGGTCGCGTTTGCCAACAGCGACATGCCGCTGCCGTCCGCCGAGCTGCGCACGCACCGGCTCATCCAGTTTCCGGCGTTGATTATCGGCATCACGCCGGTGGTGAACATTCCGGGCATCCGCGCGGGCGACCTCACGCTCAACGGTCCGTTGCTGGCCGACATCTATCTCGGCGCAGTGCGGTACTGGGACGACCCGCGCATCGTCGCGCTCAATCCCGGCTTGCGGCTGCCGCACATGGCCATCATTACCGTGCACCGCTCCGACGGTTCCGGCACGACCTTCAACTTCACGAATTACCTGTCGAAAGTCAGCAGCGCGTGGCGCGCGCGCGTGGGCGCCGACACCGCGGTCGCCTGGCCGAACGGCGTGGGCGGCAAGGGCAACGCCGGCGTGGCCTCGTTCGTGCAGCAGATTCGCGGCAGCCTGGGTTACGTTGAGTACGCCTTCGCGCAGGATACGCATCTGAGCTGGACGCGGATGCTCAATCGCGACGGCAAGACCGTGAGCCCGAGTCTCGCGGCTTTTGCCGCGGCGGCCGCAAATGCGGACTTCGCCGCGGCGCCGGATTTCAACCTTACGCTCACCGACGAGCCGGGCGCCGGGGCCTGGCCGATCACCGCGACCACCTACATGCTCATGCGCCGCGACTATGCGCGCGCCGACAACCGGGCGGTGCTGGAGTTCTGCCGCTGGTTTCTGAACTACGGCCAGGAGCGTGCGCGCCAGTTGAATTACGTGCCGATGCCGGCGGCTACGGTGAAGCTGATCGAGAAATATTGGCAACGGGAGCTTGGACTGTGACGGCCCTTGCGCGTTCCACCGCACAGCGCGCCCGCAGCCGCCGCACGCAGCGCGGTGCCGTGGCGGATGCGCTGTTCCGCAACGTGACACGCGTGGCCGCGCTGCTGGTGCTGGCCGTGGTGATTGCGATTCTGGTGGTGCTGCTGGTGCAGGCCTGGCCGGCGTTTCACCGCTTCGGCTGGCATTTCTTTTCCGGTCGCGAGTGGGATCCGGCGCACGCGACCTTCTCCGCGCTCACTTCCATTTTTGGCACGCTGGTGACATCGGCCATCGCCATGATCATCGCCGTGCCCGTGAGTTTCGGCATCGCGCTGTTCATCACCGAACTCGCGCCCGCGTGGCTGCGCCGCCCGGTGAGTACCGCGGTGGAACTGCTGGCGGCCATCCCGAGCATCATCTACGGCATGTGGGGCCTGTTCGTGTTTGCGCCGCTGTTCGGTGAATACGTCCAGCCCTGGATCATCGAGCATATCGGTGCGTGGCCGTGGGTGGGCGCGCTGTTCCAGGGCCCGCCCATGGGCATCGGCATTTTCACGGCCGGACTGATTCTCGCCATCATGGTGATCCCGTTCATCAGCGCGGTGATGCGCGACGTGTTCAGCCTGGTGCCGACCGTGCTCCGGGAATCCGCGTACGGCGTGGGCTGCACCACCTGGGAAGTGGTATGGCGCGTGGTGCTGCCGTACACGCGCGTCGGGGTCATGGGCGGAATCATGCTGGGGCTGGGGAGGGCGCTCGGTGAAACCATGGCGGTCACGTTCGTCATCGGCAACAGCCATACGCTCGGCGCTTCGCTGTTCAATGCCGGCAACACCATTTCCTCGACACTCGCCAACGAATTCACCGAGGCGGTCGGCCGGACCTATACTGCGTCGCTGATCGCGTTGGGTTTGATCCTGTTCCTGATCACCTTCGTGGTGCTGGCATTGGCGAAGTTGCTGCTGCTGCGCATGGCCGCACGTGAAGGGAGTCTCACTTGAACGCCGTGTCCGCACGCTATCTGCGCCGGCGCGTGGTCAATTGGGTGAACCTGTCCATGTCGGCGCTGGGTACCCTGTTCGGGTTGTTCTGGCTGGTGTGGCTGCTGTGGACACTCGTGGAGCGCGGCGTGCGCTGGCTGGGTCCGGAACTGTTCACCCAGAACACGCCGCCGCCGCTGGCGCCGGGCGGCTTCGCGAATGCCATCGTCGGTTCGATTCTCATCACCGCCCTGGGCGTGATCGTGGGCACGCCGATCGGCATACTGGCCGCCACCTGGCTCGCGGAATTCAGCCGACGCTCGCGCCTGGCGGCGGTGATCCGGTTCGTGAACGATATTCTGCTGAGTGCGCCCTCGATCGTCATCGGGGTGTTCATATATGCAGTCGTGGTGGCGCAATTCGGACATTTTTCCGGCTGGGCCGGCGGTCTGGCACTCGCCATCATCATGTTGCCGGTGGTGCTGCGTACCACCGAGGACATGCTCAAGCTGGTGCCGGATCAGATGCGCGAGGCGGCCGCGGCATTGGGAGCGCCGCGCTGGCGGGTGACGGTGATGGTGGTCTATCGTGCCGCGCTGGGCGGCATCATCACCGGTGTGCTGCTGGGTGTGGCGCGCATCAGCGGCGAGACTGCGCCGCTGTTGTTCACCGCGCTCAACAACCAGTTCTGGAGTACCGACATGAACCGACCGATCGCCAACCTGCCGGTGATGATCTTCCAGTTCGCCATGAGTCCCTACGACAACTGGCAGCATCTGGCCTGGGCGGCGGCGCTGCTGATTACGCTCGCGATTCTTGCGCTCAGCCTGTTCGCGCGCCTCGTGATCCGTTCACGCTCGTTCGTAAAATGAGTCCCATGCACCGCGACGACACTGTGCGCACACATGCGATCTCGCCGCAGATGCTGACCGGCGAGGGGCGCGATCCCGCCCGCGCGACCGTGATTGAAAACCCCAAGCTTGCCATTCGGCGGCTGGATTTCTACTACGGCGGGTTCCAGGCGCTGCGCGCCATCAACATGGACATTGCCGAACGCCAGGTGACGGCGTTCATCGGCCCATCCGGTTGCGGCAAGTCCACGTTGCTGCGCACGCTCAATCGTATCTATGACCTGTATCCGGAGCAGCGCGCCAGTGGGGCAATCCTGCTGGACGGGCGCAACATCCTCGATCGCGATCAGGACCTGAACGCCTTGCGTGCCAAGGTGGGCATGGTGTTTCAGAAGCCGACGCCGTTTCCGATGTCGGTGCATGAAAACATCGCGTTCGGCGTGCGCCTGTATGAGCGGCTGTCGCGCACCAAGATGGACGACCGGGTGGAGTGGGCGTTGCGCAAGGCGGCGCTCTGGGACGAGGTCAAGGACAAGTTGCGCCAGGGCGGCACGCGTCTGTCGGGCGGCCAGCAGCAGCGGTTGTGCATCGCACGCGCGATCGCGGTGAAACCCGAAGTGTTGCTGCTGGATGAGCCGGCTTCGGCGCTTGATCCGATCTCCACCCTGAAAATCGAGGAACTGATCGCGGAACTGAAGAGCGACTACACCATCGTGCTCGTCACGCACAACATGCAGCAGGCCGCGCGCGTCTCCGACTACACCGCTTTCATGTACCTCGGCAATCTGGTGGAATACGCCGACACCAGTACGCTGTTCACCAATCCCGCCCAGAAACAGACCGAAGACTACATCACCGGCCGCTATGGGTGAGCACGGTGTCTTTGTTGAACAGCCGGTGGCTGTTCAACCCGTGCGGATGGACGGGAGACGCAGTCCCGTCTGCCAGCCAATTCCGCGTATCCGCGGCATTTAAGAATCAGCGGCACAGATTTGCCGACGACTGGTAAATGCCACATTCCTGTTTCATGCTTCCATGACATAACCGTTGGGGGGATTTAAACCGTATCAGGGAGATCTGCATGAAGAAGCTGCTGCTGTTTCTGGTGCTGACCTTGGCCGCGCCGCTGGCGTTTGCCGACATCGGTGTAGGTGCGGGCGCCGGCACGCTGGGTTTCAATGTGTCCGGCATCTACCACTTCAGCGACTTTGTATCGCTGGGTGTCGGTGTCAATCGCTACAGCTACTCCAGAAGTTCCGATTACAAGGGCGTCAATTACAACGCCAGTCTG
>DATEJV010000097.1:0-4206 GCA_035277745.1 Gammaproteobacteria bacterium
TCCTGGCGCATCCGCGCTTCCGCGCCGCCTACGATTTCCTGATGCTGCGTGCCGAAGCCGGTGAAGTGGATGCGGAACTGGCCGGTTGGTGGACGCGCGTGCAGTCCGCCGGCACCGATGCCGAGCGCGAGCTGTTGGCGCCCGCAGCCGGCGCAACGGTCGGCCGGCGGCGGCGTTCGCGGCGTCGGCGGCGGCACAAAGTATCCGCACCGGCCTGAGCATGCGTGCGCCGGTCAGCGCATACATCGGCCTCGGCGCCAATCTGCACGATCCCGCCGCGCAGTTGCGGAGCGCGCTCGCCGAACTCGCGCAGTTGCCGGATACGCGGGTCACGGCGCGTTCGCGCTTCTACTTGAGCAAGCCCTTGGGACCGAAGGATCAGCCGGATTACCTCAACGCCGTCGCCGCGCTGGAGACGCGACTCGATCCGCCGGAGCTGATGCGGCATTTGCTGGCCATCGAAGCACAGCACGGCCGGCAGCGCAGTCCCGACGGCCGCTGGGGCGCACGCAGTCTGGATCTCGACCTGCTGATGTACGGTGCGCTCGCGTTGCAGACGCGGGAGCTGACGCTGCCGCACCCGGAGCTGCATAAGCGCAGCTTCGTCCTGTATCCTCTGGCCGAGCTGGCGCCGGACCTGGTGATTCCCGGCCACGGTCCGGTGCGCGTGCTGCGTGAGCATTGCCGCTCGCCGGCGATCCGGCTATACGAGGAGGGTGCGCATGCCTGAAGTCCGGTCCCGCTATCTGGTCGTCGAGGGCCCCATCGGCGTGGGCAAGACCAGTCTGGCGCAACTGCTGGCGGAAACGCTGGGCGCGGAACTGCTGCTCGAGCATGCCGAGGAAAATCCGTTTCTGGAACGCTTTTACCGCGATCCCGTGCACAATGCACTGCCCACGCAGCTGGCGTTCCTGTTCCAGCGCGCACGTCAGTTGCAGCAGTTGCGCCAAGGCGACATCTTCACACCCGCGCGCGTCGCGGATTTCATGCTGGAAAAAGACCGGCTGTTCGCCCAGCTCAACCTGGACGACGATGAATTCACCCTGTATGAACAGGTGTACCAGCATCTCACCGTGGATGCGCCCGCCCCGGACCTGGTGGTGTATCTGCAGGCACCGGTGGAGGTGCTCCTGCGGCGCATCGCGCGTCGCGGTGCGGACTATGAGCGCTTTATCCGGCGCGATTATCTCGAGCGCGTGGTCGGCGCGTATGCGAATTTCTTCCATCATTACGACCGTTCGCCGCTGTTGATCGTGAACGCGAGCGACATCAACGTCGTGGACAGCGAGGCGGATTACGCGCAGTTGGTCGGTGAAATCCAGCGCGTGCGCAGCGGCCGGCATTATTTCAACCCGGTGGCGCGCCGGGCTTGATGTTTGCGCGCCGGCCCGTCATGCTGAAGCCGGTCTGAACAGGAGTTTCCCGTGTACACCCAGCCGGAAAAGCGCGAGGGCGCTGAAAGACTGACGCTGGCATCGCTTTCCAGAATGAAGGCGGCGGGCGAGAAAATTGCCTGCCTCACGGCCTACGACGCGAGCTTTGCCGCGCTGCTTGACCATGCCGGCGTGGATGTCGTTCTGGTGGGCGACACGCTCGGCATGGTCGTGCAGGGACACGCGAGTACCGTACCGGTGACGGTGGACGACGTGGTTTACCACCTGCGCATGGTGGCGCGCGGTCTCACGCGCGCGTATCTGATTGGTGACATGCCGTTTCTGAGCTATGTGGACGTGCCGACAGCGCTGCGCAATGCCGGGCGGATGATGCAGGAGGGCGGCGCGCGCATGGTCAAGCTCGAGGGTACGGGCGCGCAGGCCGAGATTGTCGCGGCCCTGGCGGCCAATGGCATGCCGGTGTGTGCACACCTGGGTCTGCGGCCGCAGGCGGTGGAAAAGCTCAGTGGATTCAAGGTGCAGGGGCGCGGCGAAGCGGCTGCACGCCAGATGCTCAAGGACGCGCTCGCGCTGGAGCAGGCCGGCGCCGACATCATTTTGCTGGAACTGATTCCGCAGACACTGGCTGCCAAAATCACCGCGAAGGTGAAGGTCCCGGTGATTGGCATCGGCGCCGGACCCGGGGTGGACGGTCAAATCCTGGTGCTCTACGACATGCTCGACATCACGCCCGGCCGGCGCCCGAAATTTGCGCGCAATTTCATGCAGGGTGCAGGCAGCCCGCGTGCCGCGGTCGAAGCCTATGTCAAGGCGGTGAAAGACAAGAGTTACCCGGCGCCTGAACATTGCTTTGACTGAACGGCGGCGCATTCCGAATCCCGGGACTTGCATGCAGATTGTGCACGGCGTGTCTGAACTCCGCGATCAGGTGCAGCGCTGGCGTCTCGCCGGCGAACGCATTGCGCTGGTGCCCACCATGGGCAATCTGCATGCCGGCCACCTGCAGCTCGTGGAGCAGGCGCACGCGCGAGCCAAGCGCGCGGTGGTGAGCCTCTTCGTCAATCCGCTGCAATTCGGCCCGGGCGAGGACTATCAGAGCTATCCACGCACGCTGGAAGCGGACCAGGCCAAGTTGCAGGCCGTGCGGGCCGATCTGCTGTTCGCGCCGGCCGTGGAAGAAATGTATGCGCGCGGCCGCGACCAGATCACGCGCGTGGACGTGCCGGGACTTTCCGCCATTCTGGACGGGGAATTCCGTCCCGGCCATTTCAGCGGGGTCGCCACCGTGGTGCTCAAGCTGCTCAACATCGTGCAGCCGGACGTGGCGCTGTTCGGGGAGAAGGATTATCAGCAGTTGCTGATTGTGCGGCGGCTGGTGGCTGACCTTTCCCTGCCGGTGGAGATCGTCGGTGTACCGATAGTGCGCGAGGCGGATGGCCTGGCCATGAGTTCGCGCAACCAGTACCTCACGCCTGCGGAGCGCCAACAGGCGCCGCTGCTTTTCCGCACGCTCGGCGAAACTGCGGCGGCGCTGCGCAATGGCCGGCGTGATTTCTCCCGGCTGGAAGCCGAGGCCGTGCAGAAACTGTCACCGCCGTTGCGGCCCGACTATGTTTCCATCCGTGCGGCGCACACGCTCGCTGCTGCGGATGCCAATACCCGGGATTTCGTGGTGCTGGCCGCGGCCTGGCTCGGCAAGGCACGGCTCATTGACAACATTCAGGTCACGGCAGGAGCGGTCTCCCGGCCGCGATGATTTTTGAAATCGCGACACTGAGCATCGCTTCCGGAAAATCTTCGGTCCTCAAAATGGTTGAGCCGGGTCTGCACCCGGCAGTACAATGCACCCCACACTCGTCGGGTTTTATTGATCCCCATGCAACTTACCCTGCTCAAAGCCAAGCTGCACCGCGCGCGCGTCACCCATGCGGAACTGGATTACGAAGGTTCCTGCGCGATCGATGCCAATCTGCTGGAGACCGCCGGCATCCTGCCGTATGAGCAGATCCAGATCTACAACGTGAGCAACGGCGAACGCTTCACCACCTACGCCATCCGCGCGGCGGCGGGTTCCGGCACCATTTCCATGAACGGTTCGGCCGCGCACCGCGCCCATCCGGGTGACATCGTGATCATCTGCGCCTATGCCCAGATGAACGCCGCCGAGGCTATGAGCCACAAGCCGCGGCTCGTGTATCTCGACGCGCATAACCAGATAACCCGCACTTCCAATGCCATTCCCGTCCAAGCGGCTTGACCCGCAGCTGCTTTTCCCGCATTCCGGTTGACTACCAAAATCAAAAGATTAAGCTGAGCCGCGGCCAAACACCGGACTTTGCATGAGCGTTCCCGCTTCCCAGGCACCGGCAGTGCCGGATTCCGCCCGCCAGTTCCGCGAGAGCGGTTACACCGTGCTGCGCGCGGTCATCAGCGCCGACAGCGCTGCACTTGCGACGCGCTACGCACTCCTGCAACAGCATTGGCCCGCTTACTACGAGCGCGAGGACATGTTCCGCGCGGCCATCGGGCGCTACGCGGACGCGCTCAGCGAAAGCCTGCTGTTGAAACTCAAACCGGCGGTGGAAAAGGCCACCGGGCTGGAATTGCTGCCGTGCTATTCGTATCTGCGCATCTACGGCCGCGGTGCGGTGTTGCCCAAGCATCTGGACCGGCCGTCCTGCGAGATCAGCACCTCACTGGCGCTCGGCTTCCAGGCCGACAAGCTCTGGCCGCTGTGCGTGGAATCCGGCCAAGTGCCAAAGGCCCTGGAACTGGCGCCCGGCGACATGCTGATTTACCGCGGTGCCGACGT